>CANNJE010000115.1 GCA_947504605.1 Chitinophagaceae bacterium | reverse complement strand
GGCAGGAATCGGATTGGGAAAAACGACTTATGGTTCACCCACTACATCGGATAAAGCATTTATACCCTTGCCTTCGCTAAAATGCGGTCCCGGGTTTAGTGGTCAGAGTCATAGTGCAGATGAGTTTGTAGCAATGAGTGATATCATAGACGGGGTTCGTTTTTATATCTCCTTGTTAGCAGCTACCCTAAAAATTATTAATACTCAATCTTAATACTTCTTTAATATGAAGCTTTGGCAAAAAGATACAGACGTAAATAAGGCGGTAGAGCTTTTTACTGTTGGTAATGACCGTGCGTTTGATTTGATGTTGGCATCTTTTGATGTGCTTGGCAATATGGCACACGCCAAAATGCTGGCAACCGTGGGCTTGCTAACCAATGAGGAAGCTGATTTGCTTTGTACTGAATTAAAAGTAATTTATAAGGATATTCAAAATGGCGCATTCGAAATTCAGGATGGTATGGAGGATGTACATTCTCAGGTAGAATTTTTACTGACGCAAAAACTGGGAGATACCGGAAAAAAAATACACGCTGCCCGCAGCCGGAATGACCAGGTGCTGGTAGATCTTAAATTATACCTGCGGCATGAAATTGAAGCAATGGTGATCGACATTGAGGCTTTCTTCCAATTGCTGCAAAGTAAAAGTGAAACATTTAAAGATCATTTACTGCCCGGATATACTCATTTGCAAATAGCCATGCCTTCTTCTTTTGGTTTGTGGTTTGGGGCTTATGCCGAAAGCCTGGTAGATGATGTGGAAACATTGCGTGCAGCCTATACCGTTATTAATAAAAATCCATTGGGTAGTGCTGCAGGTTACGGATCTTCTTTTCCGATCAACCGCACATTGACTACACAATTGCTTGGTTTTGCCGACTTAAATTATAATGTGGTGTATGCGCAAATGGGGCGTGGTAAAGCAGAGCGGATTGTTGCCCAGGCATTGGCCAATGTTGCCGATACACTGGCCCGTATGAGTATGGATGCCTGTTTGTACCTGAACCAAAATTTTGGTTTTATATCATTCCCCACAGAACTCACTACCGGCAGCAGTATCATGCCGCATAAAAAAAATCCGGATGTTTTTGAATTGATTCGTTCTCATTGCAATCGCATTAAAGCATTGCCCAATGAGATTACGATGATGACAACCAATTTGCCCAGTGGTTATCACCGGGATTTGCAGTTGCTGAAAGAAAACCTGTTTCCGGCTTTTGGAAACCTGCACAATTGTATTGATATGGCCACTTTGATGTTTCAAAATATCAGTGTAAAAGATAATATACTGGCAGATGAAAAATACCAATACCTGTTTAGTGTAGAGGAGGTTAATAAATTGGTTTTGCAGGGAGTGCCTTTTAGGGATGCGTATAAAAAAATAGGAGCAGCCATTGAACAGGGAAATTTCAATCCTTCCAGGGTTGTGGAGCATACGCATGAGGGTTCTCTGAGTAATTTGCAGAACGATTCTATTGCCAGGATGATGGAACAAACCATTGGACAATTCAATTTTGGCAAAGTGAATACGGCTTTAAAGCATTTATTACAGTAAATTGCCCTCTATATCAATTTTTTTAAGATAAAACAGCCCATATGTCGGCATCCGTTCAAAAAAAACGCATCGCTATTTTTGGTTCTACAGGTTCAATAGGAACACAGGCATTGGATGTTGTGCGTGCTCAATCGGATTTGTTTGAAGTAGAAATTCTAACCGCACAAACCAACGACGAACTATTGATAAAACAGGCATTGGAGTTTTTGCCCAATGCAGTGGTTATAGGAGATGAGGCTAAATATACCAAAGTAAAAGAGGCATTGGCTTCCCATGATATAAAAGTTTTTACAGGGGTTTCCGCTTTGGAAGAAGTAGCTGATTTTGATACCTATGATATTATGCTGGCAGCCATTGTGGGTTTTGCAGGTTTAAAACCTACCCTGAAAGCTGTTTCCAAGGGAAAGCTGATTGCATTGGCCAATAAAGAAACCCTGGTAGTGGCGGGCGATATCGTGATGCAGACTGCATTAGAAAACAAATCACCCATTATACCGGTTGACAGTGAACATTCTGCTATTTTTCAGTGTCTGGTAGGAGAAGCCCGAAACCCCATTGAAAAGATCATTCTTACAGCCAGTGGCGGTCCTTTTTTAGGAAAGAAACCCAATTTTTTGGTGAATGTAAAAAGGGATCATGCCCTGCAGCATCCCAACTGGAGCATGGGTGCCAAGATTAGTATTGATTCTGCAACACTGATGAATAAAGGGTTGGAAGTGATTGAGGCCAAATGGTTGTTTAATCTCCGGCCCGATCAGATTGAAGTGGTCATTCATCCGCAAAGCATCATTCATAGTATGGTGCAGTTTCAGGATGGCAGTATGAAAGCCCAGATGGGTTTGCCAGATATGAAATTGCCTATTCAATATGCATTGGGATTTCCCAATCGTATTGCCAATGATTTTCCCCGGTTGCAATTTAAAAAATATCCTAGCCTTAGTTTTGAGGAACCGGATTATAAAACATTCCGTAATCTGGGATTAGCGCTGGAAGCGCTTAAAACGGGCGGAAATATGCCCTGTGTGTTAAATGCTGCCAATGAAATAGCCGTATGGGCATTTTTAAAGAACCGCATTGGATTTCTGGATATCACAGCGGTGGTAGAAAAAACCATGGAAAAAATTGACTTTATCAAAAAGCCAACATTGGAGGAATATTTTGAAAGCGATGGAGAGGCCCGTAACTTCGCCGCTTCAATTATGAAATTATAATGATTGAATGGGAATGGGATTCAATTTACAAGTAATATATTTTTAGAACAAACACGTAGCAAAAGGATATTAAACAATATGAATTTTACATTATTAGCAATCGATTGGGCAAGCGTAGGATTAAAAGCAGCGCAGTTATTATTATCTCTTTCCATCTTGGTGGTATTACACGAGTTTGGTCATTATATTACTGCCAAATGGTTTAAATGCCGGGTAGAAAAGTTTTACCTGTTTTTCGATCCATGGTTTGCTGTGTTTAAAAAGAAAATTGGCGAAACAGAATACGGGGTGGGTTGGTTGCCATTGGGAGGTTATGTGAAAATATCAGGAATGGTAGACGAAAGCATGGATAAGGATCAGCTTAAGTTACCTGCACAGCCTTATGAATTTCGCAGTAAGCCGGCCTGGCAGCGTTTGATCATTATGCTGGGAGGTGTAACCGTAAATATCCTACTTGCATTTATTATTTATGCAGCTATCTTGATGGTATGGGGCGAAAAGAAAATATACAATAACTCTCTTAAATATGGTATTGCTGTTGAAGACAGCCTGATGTTAGAATTGGGTTTTAAGGATGGCGATAAATTTCTGACGGTAAACAATAAACCGGTGGAGAATTATTTTGATGTGTTGCCTAAGTTGATCTTAAGTAAAACACTTACGATTGAGCGGGATGGAAAAGAACAAACCATTACCCTTCCTAAAAATCTGATTGGTAAACTGGTTGAAAAGAAAAGAAGGGATATTCCTTTAATGACAGTACGATATCCATTTTGGGTTGGTGGAATGCCAGATACCGGTGCCTATGCTAAAACCGGCCTGCAAAGATGGGATAAGGTATTAATGGTTGACTCTGTTGAAACGCCTTTTTTTAATGATGTTATTAAGCAGCTGGAAAAGAAAAAAAATGGTACCGTGGTACTTACTGTACAAAGAGGGGATCAACAATTTAAGGAGACCTTGGCGCTTGACAGCAATGGTATTGTGCCGGGAATGAAATATATCGGAAAATTTGAATCGCTTGATACAGCTGCTGTGCTGAAATATGAAGTGAAAAAATATGGCTTTTTTGCAGCCATTCCTGCAGGTATAAAACTGGCCGGAGAAAAATTAAGCTGGTACATCGATCAGTTTAAATTAATCTTATCGCCTGAAACCGAAGCCTATAAAGGCGTTGGTGGTTTTAAAGCCATGGGTTCTGTATTTAGCGGCAATGAGTGGGACTGGGAACATTTCTGGACCATCACTGCATTCTTCTCTATTGTATTGGCATTTATGAACCTGCTGCCTATTCCGGCATTGGATGGAGGGCATGTATTGTTTACATTAGGAGAAATGATTACCGGCCGCAAACCGAGTGATAAATTTTTAGAATATGCACAAATTGTAGGAATGGTTTTATTACTAGCCCTGATGTTATATGCCAACGGCAACGATTGGTTAGGTTGGGGTAGGGGAAAGTAGTTAATCATTTAATTTTATAAAAAAACTTCAGCGTACGATTAGGTTCAACGCTGAAGTTTTAGTTTACCTAATAACCTAAACATTTTTACGAATGCGTGTTTATGCTAAACTTGTTTTTATTTGTAACCTGTGTTTTATTGCTGCGGTCATATTTCGGTTTATAGAATTGGCCAGAAGAACCGGTGGAGATTTAAACGCAGTCATTCCATTACAACCTTTACAAAGTACCGTTGTTGTTTTGGGGTACAGTGCTATTTTTCTGAATTTTATCTTTTTTATTTTTTCACTGGTTTGGATGATTAGAAGGAAATTGCCGGTTGTTCCACATTGGCTGTTATGGTTTAACTTAATATTGTTTCCTATTCAAATTTGGTTTTCATTCTTTTTTAATTTTTAAGATATATGATTAAAGGCATCATTAACAACAAAAGTACCCGGCTATTTATCATTCTGGCCGGTTTTTTTATTGCGAATGCATTAATAGCTGAAGTAATTGGTGTGAAAATATTTTCACTGGAAGATAGCCTTGGGGTGCCCCGTGCCAATATTGCTTTGTTTGGCAACAGCTTTAGTTTTCACCTTACTGCCGGGGTGCTGTTGTGGCCTGTGGTATTTGTGATGACAGATATCATCAATGAATATTATGGCCCAAAAGGGGTAAAATTTTTATCATTCCTTGCCATTGGCCTTATTGCATTTTCTTTTATTATTTACAATGCTGCCATTGCGTTAAGTCCTTCTGAATATTTTTCTATCGGAAATGGCATCGATAAACCAGACAATGCATTCAGGGGAATATTTGGGCAGGGTTTATGGATCATCATTGGTTCAATTATTGCTTTTTTAATTGGGCAGATCCTGGATGTGCTTGTATTTCACCGGATCAAAAAAATGACCGGCGAAAAGTATATGTGGCTAAGGTCTACGGGGTCAACACTGGTATCGCAACTGGTAGATAGTTTTGTGGTGTTGTTTATCGCTTTTTATATAGGTAAGCGGATACAAACGGGGCAGGGAGATCCCTGGAGTTTAACGCAGGTTATGACAACCGGTACCGGCAATTATATCTACAAGTTTGTAGTGGCCATTGTAATGACGCCGGTAATATACCTGATACATCATTTTATAGAACGTTACCTTGGACATTCTACCGCGGCTGCATTAAAAAAAGCTGCTATGGGAGAAGAAAATGAATAAAAGAAGAAGCGGTTGTAGTTTTTATTTTAACTGTAATAAATAGCTGTATTGATTCAATGCTAAGGTTCATCTCATTCATATTGTCTTCTTTCTTCTTTTTACTATTCAGTACGCAGATAGTAAAAGCACAGGTTGTAAATCCGGCAACAGACAGTTTTTTTCTTGCAGGGAAGAAGGGGATATTGGGAAGGATTGGCAGGAGTATCAGTAAAAGCAGTGAACCTATGCTGCCTATCAAAACAACCGATCCTTACAAAAAATACCATGGTAAAATTATCCGTACGATTTCCATTTCTTCGGTTGGATTTAATTACGACTTAAATGATACGGTGCCAATAAAAAATAGTTTGGCGATAAAAATTTCCAACAAGTTTCACAAGAATACCCTTCCATCAGTTATTCAAAAGAATCTTTTTTTTAAAGTAGGGCAACCCTTTTATCCTTTAGTGGTTGCGGATAACGAACGTTTTTTAAGGGAGCAAACTTTCTTAAGGGATGCGATGATAGAGGTATTACCTTCTATTTATTCAAAAGACTCAGTAGATGTTATAATACTCACCCGGGATGTATTTAGTATTGGGGGCAGTTTTAGCGTAAGTGGAATTGATCGTGCAAAATCAGAGATTAAGGAAGAGAATATTGCAGGTTCGGGGAATCGATTTGCATTGTTTGGATTGTATGATAGCAAACGATGTCCCAATTATGGTTTTGGAGCAGCGCTTTTGGCCCGAAATATCGGTGGCAGTTTTGTGAACTGGGAAAATGGATTTAAAACCTTTAGGCCGGCATTTAACAGCGGCAGGATGGAAGAGGTTCATATTTATTCGCAAATTGAAAAACCAATGGCCAGTCGTTACACAGCAATCACCGGTGCTGCCGAAGTTTCCTATCATTCTACCATCAATGGTTATCTGACAGATTCGCTCTATAGCAATGATTACAGGTATCGTTATATCAATACAGATGTTTGGGGAGGTTTTAATTTTGGTTACAACAGTGGAAAGAAAAAGGATTCAGAAAACAGGTTAAGGCATTTTGTAGCAATGCGGGGGTTTTATAATAGTTTTATTAAAGTGCCTGCAAAATATCTTAGGGATTACAATTATCAGTATGCCGACATAAATGGGGTACTGATGTCGTATAGCCTTTACCGTCAGAATTTTTACCGTACCAATTTTATTTATGGCTTTGGCCGTAATGAGGATGTGCCCGAAGGAATCAATGCATCTTTTATTGGTGGCTATACCAACAAGCAAGGGGTAAAAAGATCCTATGTTGGATTGGAAATGGAAGCCAGCAGATTTACTAAAAAGGAAGGTTTGTTTTCCTATACGTTCAAAACAGGTGGATATTTTAATAATCATAAAATGCAGGATGTAGATATCCTGCTGGGCGCAAATCATTTTACGAAATTGTTTACCATCAATCGGCATTGGTATAACCGTAGTTTTATGGGCCTGTCCTATACCCGGCAAATAGAAAAATATTTAAATGAACCTTTGTTTCTTCGATCAGAATTTGGTTTGCCATCTATGAGAAGCAGTTTTTTGGAAGGCGAGAGCCGGACCAGTGTAAGCTTTGAATCGGTGTTTTATAATATGAAAAAATTAGTAGGCTTTCGTTTTGCTCCATTTGTATTTGGTAATCTGTGTTTGTTACAACCGTTGAATGAGCCAAAAAAAAATACCAAAGGGTATCAGTCATTAGGAGCGGGTATTCGAAGCAGGAATGAAAATCTTGTTTTTGGAACCATGGAATTGAAGGGTTATTTTTTCCCAAGAGTACCGGATGGGATGAAGAATTGGAGGGTAGATCTAACCACAAAATTGTTGTTTAAGTACAACAGTAGTTTTATTCGCAGACCTGATTTTGTAAGACCTAATTAAAAGCGATCAATATGTACACAAGGGAGCAGGCATCGCAAATAAAACAGGTTTTCTGGACCAGGTTTGGCAAGTATATGTCACCGGTATTGTCTGCTGAAGGTGAAAAAATAAACTGGATCAATTATAAAACCGGCATTCGTAGTGTAAGTTTTAAAATGAATGCCACGAAGGATGAAGTGTCTATTGCTATTGAAATAGTACATAAGGATCGAGAACCCGCATTAAAGTTGTATGACCAATTTGTTTTTTTACAATCATTTTTAGAAGAAGCATTGGAAGAAAAATGGGAATGGGAATCTGCAGCCGAAAATGAACATCATCAGCAACTGAGCAGGATCAGTGCTGTTTATAAACCCTGTAATATTTTTAAAGAAACAGATTGGCCAATTATTATTTCGTTTCTTAAGCCAAGGATTATTGCCTTAGACCGTTTCTGGTGTGAACATAAAATGATTTTTGAATTGATTGGGTAATGCCCTTTTAATTTCAGCATCTTTTACGAACATATTCGCTACAAATATTGTTAACAAAAAAAACAAGTCAAATGAAATTATTACAATACCGTTTAACGCTGACAATTTTTATTTTGATTGTTATGCTTGCTGCATGCAGCAACAATGACTCTAAAAAAACAGCCTCAACTGAACCGGCTGCTGTTCAAATAAAAGCTACTGCTGTCAGTTATAACCTTGATACGTTGACAATGAATGGGTATGTAGCTTATGACAGCGTTACTGATAAAAAGAGACCTGTGGTTTTAATTGTTCCTGAATGGTGGGGCTTAAATGAATATGCAAAATCAAGGGCCGAACAATTGGCAGCATTAGGATACCTAGCGATGGCGGTTGATTTATATGGTAATGGTCAACAGGCTGATAATCCTGAACTCGCAGGCAAACTGGCTACTCCTTTTTACCAGCAACCTGCAATGGCCAAAGCAAGGTTTGATGCAGCATTGGCAAAAGTAAAAACGATGGCTGTTGCAGATACCAATCAGATAGCCGCCATTGGATATTGTTTTGGTGGTGCACAGGTATTAAATATGGCCAGACTTGGAAGTCCTTTAAAAGGGGTTGTAAGTTTTCATGGAAACCTGGTGGGTGTGCCAACAAACAAATCTTTGCTGACCGCAGCAGTGTTGGTTTGTCATGGTGAATCAGATCTTTTTGTTCCTGCTACAGAAGTGGCTATGTTTAAAAAACAAATGGATTCAATAGGGGCCCATTATACCTTTAAAAGTTATGCAGGAGCTACCCATGCTTTTACGAATCCTGCCGCAACGGATATGGGAAAAAAATTCTCTATTCCGATTGCTTATAATGCAGCTGCAGACAGTAGCTCATGGATGGATATGAAACAATTTTTGACGAGCATTTTTAAGTAAATTATTTTTAGTAAACAGAAACCGCAGCGCAATAAATTTAATTCAGTCTTTTTAAATAAAAATAACCGCCTCCTGCAAATGGGAAAAACACCATAAATAATGTTGTTTTTCCCATTTGTTGTATTTTATAGCTAGCAGTGTAACTGAATGCTTGAATTATAGAAAAAATATTCTTAGTTGCGTACCCTTTATTGTTTCTATCTGGTTTATCTTTGCTATGGTTTTTCATAGGATATTGGATTTTAAACGGGGCTGGATTTTTATCCTGGCCCCTTTTTTATTTATCACAGATGCTGCTTATTATTTATAAATAGAAATATTTATTTGTGGACATAATACTATACAAACTTCATTGCTTCATTAATACACAGGTTAACAATTAGTTGTTCATTTGCATATCCTTTAAGTGTATTTACAGTTTACTTTTTTAAAGGATAGAATAGATATTAAACATTCACATGTTTAATATGTTTTTTATAGGATATTGGATATATACCGGGGCTGGATTTTTATCCTGGCCCCTCTTTTTTTTATACCATACCTATAAAAATGTACTGCTCTTAAAGTGCGTTGCAGAAAAATAACTGCACAACATTCTTTTAAATGGAAGGATTAAAAAAACAATAAAACTTAGCGAATGTCGGCTTCTGTAGGAATGGGTAATTCTATATTAAGTATATCAAAGTAATGTTCCTTTACGGTATTATAAAACCAGGTTACATCATGGATCTTTGCATGTCCATGCACATCTGCCAGTTTAAAAAGAAGCAGGTATAATAAACCGCCACCTGTTAGGTTGTGAATTTTATTGTTAATATAATTCCATCTTTCTTTTTCTGGAAGCATACCAGTATC
>CANNJE010000114.1 GCA_947504605.1 Chitinophagaceae bacterium | reverse complement strand
TCGCCATAAGGCATATTCAACACATCAGCGCATTTTAAAAATACTTCCGGATTAGGTTTGCTGGTAGCTACATTATCAGCAGTGATGATGGCTTTAAAATATTTCTTTACCGGTAGATGATCAAACACATAATTCACATTAAAAGTACTGGCAGCCGTACCAATGGCCATTACTATATGCTGCTCCTGCGCTTTAGCCAAAAAAGCATCCAGGCCTGTAATCAATTTCATATGCGGCAAAAAAGTCTCCTGGTATTTTTGTTCTTTTTTTAATGTATGTTTTGCCATTTCCTCATCGGTAAATTTCCCTTCGCCAAAAACCCGCACAAACAATTCCTCATTTTTGCCATACATATGTTTTTTGGTTTCTGCCATCGTCATGCTAACGCCCAGGTCTTCATTCAGCACATCAAACCATGCTTTTTCATGATAGTACATATCGTCTATCAACGTTCCGTTCAAATCAAATAAAAAGGCGGTTGGTTTCATGCTGTTATTTTTTGCGAGCCAAAGCCCGGGATTATTTTATAATTGTAGTTACTTCGGACTCAAGGCCTAGTAATGCATAGGCGCTACCCAAAAAACTGAAATGTAAAAGAGCATCCACAATGTGAATGCTCCCTACTTTATACTTTATACACCATTCAACAATATATCCATTCAACAATTCAACAATGAAACTTCCACCCCATTAACTCTCTTTGCCATGACACTGTTTGTATTTCTTTCCACTTCCGCAAGGACAAGGATCATTTCTGCCAATCTTTGGCTCTACCCTTATCGGCTCCTGTTTGATGGGAGCAGAAGGATCGAAATAATCTTTTTCGTTCGTCGCATAATCATTTCCTGCCGCATCAATTTCAGCCTTGTTTACATTCATCCGGCTCATATCTGTTTTCTTCTCACGACCTTCTTTTATTTTTGATGCATTGGTTTCTTCCATTGGAATAGCGGCATGCGTAAGGAAACTTACAATATCCTTATTCACCTGATCATCCATTTGTTTAAAGGCACTGTAAGCTTCAATTTTATAAATCACCAACGGATCTTTTTGCTCATATCCTGCAGTTTGTACACTCTGACGCAAATCATCCATCGCTCTAAGATGTTCTTTCCATGCATCATCAATCAATGAAAGCGTAATGCTGCGTTCCAGCGAACTACCCAGTTCCATTCCTTTGCTGGCGATGTAGCGGTCAAGATTGGCCAACACCTGAATACCTTTTTTACCATCGGTAAAAGGTACTGCTACGTTCTCAATATGATTGCCCTGCTCTTTGCGAATATTGGTAATAATCGGCATGGTCTGTTGTGCCAGTGCTTCTTTCTTACGGTTGTAAAGTGTGATGGATTCATCGTATAATTTTTCGGCCAACACATTGGAATGTTCTTTATCCAACTCATGAGCGGTAATAGTAGTATCTATACCAAAATTCATGATCACCGCCAGTTTAAACCCTTCAAAATCTACCGTTTCTTTAAATGAATTGATCAACCCGTCTGCTACCGAATAAAAAGCATTATCCAGATCCAGTGCAAGTCTTTCTCCAAACAAAGCATGGTTGCGTTTTCCGTACACCACGTTTCTTTGTTTGTTCATCACGTCATCATATTCAAGCAAACGTTTACGAATACCAAAGTTATTTTCCTCTACTTTTTTCTGCGCCCTTTCAATGCTCTTTGTGATCATGCTGTGCTGAATCACTTCGCCTTCCTTATAGCCCATCCTGTCCATCAATCCTGCAATACGCTCACTTCCAAACATACGCATCAGATCATCTTCCAATGAAACATAAAAAGTTGAACTTCCGGGATCTCCCTGCCTTCCGGCACGACCACGCAACTGCCTGTCTACACGACGACTTTCATGACGTTCCGTACCAAGAATAGCCAAACCTCCTGCGTCTTTTACGCCGGGGCCAAGCTTAATATCTGTACCACGACCGGCCATATTGGTTGCAATCGTAACAGCTCCCGCCATACCGGCTTCCGCTACTACCTGTGCTTCCCTGCTATGCTGCTTTGCGTTCAGTACATTATGAGGAATATTTTTTTGCTTTAACATACGGCTCAACAATTCACTTACTTCAACCGATGTGGTACCTACCAGTGTTGGCCTGCCCGCTGCTATATTTTCTTCTACCTGATCTATAACCGCTTTATACTTTTCACGTTTTGTTTTAAAAACCATGTCCTGCTCATCCTTCCTGATCGCTTTTACATTCGTAGGAATAGAAGCCACATCCAGTTTATAAATGCTCCATAATTCTGCTGCTTCTGTTTCGGCAGTACCCGTCATACCACAAAGCTTGTGGTACATCCTGAAAAAGTTTTGCAAAGTAACCGTTGCATAAGTTTGGGTAGAAGCTTCAATCTTCACATTTTCTTTTGCCTCAATAGCCTGGTGCAATCCATCACTGTACCTTCTTCCTTCCATGATACGGCCGGTTTGCTCATCCACAATTTTAACCGCTTCTTCAATCACAACATACTCTACATCTTTTTCAAATAAAGTATACGCTTTTAGCAATTGCTGCACCGTATGAATACGATCTGCTTTGATGGCATATTCGTTCAACAGATTTTCTTTGCGTTGCAGCTTTTCTTCTGCATCCAAATCTGTTTTATCAATATCCCCCAGTTTGGTGGCGATATCAGGCAACACGAAAAATTCGGTGTCCTCCCCCTGTCCGGTAATCAATTGAATACCTTTATCTGTCAGTTCTACCTGATTATTTTTTTCATCAATGCTGAAGTACAGTTCTTCATCCACTTTCGGCATTTCTTTTTGCTGATCGGCCAGGTAATAGTTTTCACTTTTCTGAAGTTTAACCCTCATACCCGCCTCACTCAAAAATTTAATCAATGCACTGTTCTTAGGCAAACCACGGTGCGCCCTCATCAATGCAAGACCACCATCTCTTGGATCGTCATTGCCTTCCGCAATTTTTTTCTTTGCCTCTATCAAATACTGATTGGTCGCTTTTTTCTGTACTTCCAGCAAACGCTCAATCCTTGGTTTTAAATCGAAGAACTGTTGTGTATTATCGCTATGCCCAATGGGTCCACTAATGATCAACGGCGTACGTGCATCATCTATCAATACACTATCCACCTCATCCACCATCGCAAAATGATGTTTGCGCTGCACCATTTCATCCGGGCTATGCACCATATTATCTCTCAGGTAATCAAAACCAAATTCGTTGTTGGTACCATAAGTAATATCTGCATTATAAGCATTGCGGCGTGCATCACTGTTTGGTTCGTGTTTATCTATACAATCTACCCTCAACCCCAGCCATTCAAAAATAGGACCGTTCCACTCACTATCCCTGCGGGCCAGGTAATCATTCACCGTCACAATATGAACCCCTTCACCAGCCAGTGCATTCAGGTAAGCAGGCAAAGTACTCACCAGCGTTTTACCTTCACCGGTAGCCATCTCCGCAATTTTGCCACTATGCAAAACAGCACCACCAATCAACTGTACATCGTAATGCACCATGTTCCAGGTAACCAGTCCACCTGCTGCTGTCCAGCTATTTTTAAAATGGGCTTCCTCACCAGCAATCGTAATATGGTCTTTTTTAACGGCCAGTTCCCTGTCTAGTTCTGTAGCCGTAACCGCAATCACTTCATTTTCCTTAAAACGCCTGCTGGTTTCTTTTACAACAGCAAAAGCTTCTGGCAATAATTCCTTCAGTATCTCCTCAATTTTTTGATCCCTGTCTTTTTTCAGTTCATCTACCTCTTTATAAATGGTATCCCTGCCATTAATATCAGAAACAGGCAATTCTTCTGCCTCTTTGTTTTTTCCGGCAATATCTTCATCTACTTTAGTAAGATGTGCTTTAATACGGGATTTAAATTCTACGGTCTTATTACGTAGCTCATCGTGGCTCAGAGATTGGTATTCGGCAAAAAAACCGTTGGACTTCTCCACCAGTGGCATAATTTGCTTTACGTCTTTTTCGCTTTTACTGCCGCCAAAAATTTTGGAAATGATTCCTAACATAAGTTGATATAATTGAAAAATGCAATAATTCAGTTTGATTGTTCTATCCTATTCAAATTTGATGCTATTTTTATTGCTTAGCCAAATTGACAGGGCTGCAAAGGTACAAATAACTTATATTAGAGAAAGCCGGTTTTAAACTGTTTCTCCACTTAATTATACGTTTACATACATTAAAAAAGACATCTGTTTCCCTTTCGCTGCGCCCGATTATCATTATAGTGGCCGAACCGGTACAAAAGCCTTCTCCCAAAACATTTTTTACACTTGAATTTTAAAGGGTTTTGCCCTACCTTTGCGGCTCTAAAAAATGGCCTTTATTCCATTAAAAAAGGAGTACTGCCTATAAAATAAAACCATCTACTACCATGAGCGGAGCTTTAAAAGAGGTAAGAACCCGTATTAAAAGTGTTCAGAGCACCCAACAAATAACCAAAGCCATGAAAATGGTGAGTGCCGCAAAACTGCGCCGTGCACAGGATGCTATTACCCAAATGCGTCCTTATGCACACAAATTGCAGGAAATGCTGAGTAATATTGTTAGCAGCAGCGAAGGCGATGTTTCAATGGATCTGGCAGCAGAAAGACCGGCAGAAAAAGTACTCATTATCATCGTTACCAGCGACCGTGGCCTTTGTGGTGGTTACAACAGTAACCTTATTAAACTGGCCAAACAGGTCATTCATGATAAATATGCCGAGCAATTCAGCAAAGGCAATGTACAAGTGCTGCCCATTGGTAAAAAAGCATTTGAACATTTTACAAAAAATAATTTCAAAGTAGTCAATCAATTCTGGGACATGTTTACAGGCCTAAGCTTCGAAAAAGTGCAGGCTGCCGCAAAATATGCCATGGATGCTTTTGCTAACAAAGAATTTGATGCAGTAGAACTGGTATTCAGCGAATTTAAAAATGCCGCTACACAGCAATTTATTGCTGAACCATTCCTCCCAGTTCAAAAAGTGAGCGATACCCAATCTGCTAAAAAAGCAGACTTTATTTTCGAACCGGACAAAGAAGCTTTGATCGCCGAACTGATGCCAAAGATTTTAAATACACAGCTTTACAAAGCCGTATTGGATGGTAATGCCAGCGAACATGGTGCACGTATGACAGCCATGGATAAAGCCAGCGAAAACGCCAACGAACTATTAAAATCATTAAAAATCAGCTATAACCGTGCAAGACAAGCGGCCATCACTACCGAATTAACGGAGATAGTGAGTGGAGCAGCAGCATTACAAGGCTAATTTTTAACCAACGCATATAATTTAAAAATCGCAGGATCTTTATTAGCCAATGATCCCATTAGCTAAGCAGTAAATTGATTATGGAAATAAGTACAATCATTCCGCATATTGAAGCCTTGGTTTTCGCAAGCGATAAACCTTTGGGCGCCATTGAACTTACAGAGTTTGTAAACAATGCCCTGGGTTTTATTGAAGACCGTGCAAGCTTTGAGCAGGTTGAATCTGCTATCGAAGGCATCAAAGAAAAATACGATTCAGAATTTTACGCATTCGAATTAAAACAAAGCGGCGGAGGCTGGCAGTTTCTTACAAAACCCGCCTACCATAAAACAGTTGCGCTAATCAACGGAGATAAATTCATTAAAAAATTATCTACCGCTGCACTGGAAACACTCGCTATCATTGCCTACAAACAACCCATTACCAAAAGCGAAATTGAATCTATCCGTGGGGTAAACTGTGATTATGCCGTTCAAAAATTACTGGAAAAAGATTTAATCATCATTTCAGGCAGAAACGAAGACGCTGTGGGCAAACCACTTATCTACAATACTTCCCGTTCTTTTATGGATTACTTTGGCATCAACAGTGCCGATGACCTTCCTAAAATAAGAGAAGTACTGATGGAAGAATTTGAAAAAGCTACTTCGGTAAATGAACTGATGGGCGAAAGAGAAGAAGAACTGGAACAAACCACAGATACTGAAGAAGGTACCATTACAGAAGAAACAACCGAAGAAGAAATAGTAGTTACAGAAGAAATCATTGCTGAAGAAACAATTGAAACCGGTGAAGTTGTTGCAGAAGAAGTTGTAGAAGAAGAAATCATTGAAACAGATACAGCGTTGGAAGAAGAAGCTGCAACAGAAGACATTGATATTGAAAACAACGACGAAACAGAAACGAAGGAAGAAGAACAGGCCTGATAAAATAATTAATCATATTATTAAAGGCATTACATTTAGTTGGATGCCTTTTTTATTGATACAAAATTTTACCATTTAAAAATGACAAAACTGTCCTCAGAACAACTTTTAAACATAAGCCAGCAATTTGGCACACCACTCTATGTTTACAATGCAGAACAGATAACGGCACAATACAAAAAGCTTACCACCGCTTTTGCAGAAACAGACACAAAGTTTTTTTATGCCTGCAAGGCATTAACCAATATCAATATTTTAAAACACATTAAAAGCATTGGTTGTAATGTTGATTGCAGTGCCATCAACGAAGTAAAACTGGCACTAATGGCAGGTTTCGAGCCTGCAAATATTTTATACACTTCCAACGGTATTCATTTTTCAGAAATAGAAGAAGCACAATCACTGGGCGTAAATATCAATATTGACAGCCTTAGCAATTTAGAAAAGTTCGGAGAAAAATATGGCCATTCTTATCCCGTAGGGATACGTTTGCGCCCCAATATAATGGCAGGCGGAAACCTTAAAATTTCTACCGGTCACGATAAAAGTAAATTTGGTATTCCTGCCGATCAGTTAGACCAGGTGCTGGAACTCGTGAACAAATACCAACTCTTTATTCAAAACCTGCACATCCATACCGGCAGCGATATCAAAGACGTTGCAATATTTGTAAAAGGCATTGAAGTTCTCTTCGACATCATTCCGCATTTTAAAGAATTATCGTCTATTGATTTGGGTGGCGGATTTAAAGTGCCCTACAAAAAAGGAGATGCCGAAACAGATATCCCTTTACTGGCACAAAAAGTAAAAGAGGCTTTCGACAACCACCCCAATCCCAATGGCAAACATTTACAGGTTTGGTTTGAACCCGGAAAATTTTTAGTGAGCGAAGCGGGTTACCTGATTGCCGAAGTAAATGTGATAAAGGAAACAACTGCCACAACCTTTGTTGGATTAAACACCGGTTTTAACCACCTTATCCGCCCCATGTTTTATGATGCCTATCACCAGATAGACAACATCAGCAATCCTAATGGCTATGTAAAAGAATATTCAATCGTTGGTAATATCTGCGAAACAGACACATTTGCCTGGGATCGCCCAATGGCCGAAATCAGAGAAGGCGACCTCCTCGTATTCTACAATGCAGGCGCTTATGGCTTCGAAATGAGCAGCAATTTTAACAGCCGTCTCAAGCCCGCAGAAGTAATGGTAAAAGAAGGCAAAACTACCCTGATAAGAAAAAAAGACACATTGGAAGACCTTATCAGGAACCAGGTGATTTAAACAATGTTCCCCACTGAACCGACGCTAAAAAAACAGCTGTCTTCCTGAGCGCAGCGTAGGATCTGCCGGGACATGCTGCAAGCAACCAATAAAATACAACTCCCTTAAACCACAATACCACCAAACAAATCCCTCCTTCCGTTCGGGAAGACAGCACTTCATCAACATTCGCTCGCTGTTCAACAGTTGCAACAGGAAACTTTTTACCCTAGCCAAAATCTTAACAATTTTAAATAAAAATAGATTTTCCCATCTGAATTTTTCGTGCAATATTTATACTACAAATCAACTAAACCTCCCTTTATGTTCTCCGCCCAACAATTAGTTAGCCGTAAAGCTGCTTTCTTATTTTGTTTACTCGCTACTGTCCTTTTAGTTTTTCTTATCCCTTCCTGCAGCAAAAAAGCAGTGAGCTGGAAATCAGTAGACCCCGCCTATGCCAAATATGTAGAAGCCTACAGCACAGGAGTCGTTTCAAAAACATCCTCCATCCGGGTGCAACTGGCCACCAATGCCGGCACCACCCACAGTGTAGGACAGGAAGTAAAAGAAAAATTATTTACCCTCTCCCCTGCAGTAAAAGGCAAAACCATTTGGGTAGATGCAAGAACCATAGAATTTAAACCGGAGAAAAACCTGGAACCGGATCAGGTATATGAAATCACTTTTAAACTGGGCAAAGTAACCAGCGTTCCCGAAAAATTCAACGAACTGGTATTTAACATACAAACCATCAAGCCGGCTTTTAAAGTGAGCAACGACGGGCTGCGCAGCAGCGGCAGCAAAGACAAAATGTATTTAGATGGCACCCTCAGCACCGCAGATGCAGAAGACCCTGCCCTCGTGGAAAAATTATTAGCCGCTTCACAATATGCAGCCACCTATAAAATCAACTGGCAACATTTAGATGGCAATAAAATCCATCAGTTCAATATTGCCGGCATCAGCAGATTCAACAGCGAAAATACCCTCCAGTTAAAATGGGATGGCAGCCCCTTAAAAATATCCAATAAAGGTCAACAGGAACTGATCGTTCCTGCCGTGGGCGATTTTAAAATACTAAATGTGGTTGCAGTAAATGATGCACAGCAATATGCTTCTGTTCAGTTCAGCGACCCCATTGCCATCGACCAGGACCTTACAGGATTACTCAGCTTCACCAACCAGTCGGATGTATCCTACAGCATCAATGGCAGCGAGGTAAAACTCTTTGCCGGCGGACAACTAGATGGCAACTTCACCGTAAATGCCAATGCAGGCATTAAAAATAAATGGGGGCAATTATTAGAAGCAGATTATTCCAGCAATGTGGTTTTCGAAAACAGAATGCCTTCTGTAAAAATCATTGGCAAAGGAAATATACTGCCCAACAGCGGCAAACTTGTCCTGCCCTTTGATGCCGTAAACCTTAGTGCTGTTGATATCAGTATCCTTAAAATTTACGAGAACAATGTTCCGCAGTTTTTCCAGGAAAATGATATGGGTGGCAACAATGAATTGCGCAGAGTAGCCAAACCCATTGTGCAAAAAACAATAAGACTGGACGACGACAAAACCCTGGACCTTCACATCAAACAACGTTTCTCTTTAGACATCGATAAATTCCTGAAAACAGAACCGGGTGCTATTTACACCATCACTATTGGCTTCAGACCACAATATTCTTTATACAGCAAAACAAGTGTAGATACCAGCCAGGTGCAGCCGGAAGCATCCGACAATGAATATTACGACGAAGGATACAACAATGAATACACTGCCGGCAAAGATGATTTTGACAGCTTCTGGGATAATTACGACAACTACTATCCTTATGGGTATAACTGGGAAAAAAGAGACGACCCAACCAGCCGCTCCTATTACAACAAAGACCGTTGGGCTACCCGAAATATCATCGCCAGCAATATTGGACTTACCGCAAAAAAAGGATCCAACAACAGTCTTGTAATAGCCGTGAGCGATATCCTTAGCACCGAACCCATGGCAGGCGTAGAATTAAACATCCTCGATTACCAACACCAGGTTATTGGCAAAAGCAGCAGCGGCAGTGATGGTTTTGCAACCATCGATTTAAAACAAAAACCTTACCTGCTCATCGCCAAAAAAGGTACCGAAAGAGGTTATCTAAAACTCGATGATGGCAATGCATTACCCCTCAGCCGTTTTGATATCAGCGGTGCCGAAATTAAAAATGGCATCAAGGGATTTATATTTGGAGAAAGAGGTGTTTGGCGCCCCGGC
>CANNJE010000113.1 GCA_947504605.1 Chitinophagaceae bacterium | reverse complement strand
TATTTCAGGAACTACGGCGGTTATTTAAGCCAGGCTTTGAGCTGCGCTGAAATTTTTTCGGTCTCTACTAAAAAGCCATCATGGCCATAAACAGAATCTATTTCTACAAGGCTTGCATTGGGCATTTGTGCAGCCATATGCTGTTGTTCTATCAAAGGGCAGAGGATATCACTGCTGATGCCAATGATGAGGCTGCGCTGGCCGATGCTTTTTAAAACGGTATCTGTATTTCCGCCACGGCCGCGGGCAATATGATGGGTGTCGAGCGCCTTGGTGAGCAACCAATAACTGTATGCATTAAAACGATCGGATAGTTTATTGCCCTGGTGCAGGATATAAGAAGCTGCTTTGTAATGATCTAATTTTTCGGCATCGGTATCTGATTGTGTTTTTACCATGATGCCATAATTGCGGTAGGTGAGCATGCCAATGGCCCTGGCTGCTTTTAATCCTTTTTTACCGGCATTGGCTGTATTTTCTTTCCAGCTTTGGTCTGCTTCAATGGCCAGCCGTTGTGCTGTGTGCACTGCAATGCCCCAGGCACTTTCGGTGGGAGAAGTAGCCAGTAAAAACAATTGCTGAATGCGATCCTTTTCCATCAGCGCCCATTCTATAGCCTGATAACCACCCATACTGCCGCCAATCAACAAATGAATGGTTTCTATTTTTAAATGTGCCCGCAGGAGCATATGTGCGTTTACCATATCCCTGATGGTTATGGACGGAAACAAATGATAATAGGGTTGTTGGGTTTCGGGATTAATATTTAATGGTCCGCTGCTGCCATAACAGGATCCCAAAATATTGGCACAAACAATAAAGTATTTTGCAGGATCAATGACAGCATCGTTGCCCACAAAACCCTGCCACCAATCGGTAGGGTCTGCATTGGCTGTGAGCGCATGGCAGATCCATATTACATTGCTGCCTTCGGCATTTAAGGCGCCATAGGTATAATAACTGATTTCAATACCGGGCAGTGTAGCACCAGATTCCAGCAAAAAAGGTTTATCGTGAGCGAAATGCTTCATTAATTTCATTTTTCCAGTTGCAAAGTAAAGGTAAGCTTGGTTTATATTTGTAAATAAGTTGGTTAATAGCCGATCGTTTTTAGTCAACCGTTTTAGTTGTTCGTTTATCTGTAAGCAATTGTTTGCAGTCAAACTGCCCCACAATTATTTTATCATTGTCTAATTTAAAAAATGCAACATAAGAATACACAAGCCATCCGCATACAAACAGAACGTACCAATGAAATGGAACATAGCACTCCTATGTTTTTGACCAGTAGTTTTTGTTTTGACAATGCGGAAGAAATGCGGGCAGCATTTGCCGATGAGACGGATGATAATATTTACAGTCGTTTCAGCAATCCGGGGGTGCAGGAGTTTACTGATAAAATGGTGGCCCTGGAAGGAGCAGAAGCTGGCTATGCCACCGCATCGGGTATGAGTGCAGTGTTTGGCTCTTTTATGGCTTTGTTGAAAAAAGGAGATCACCTGCTAAGTTGCAGTTCTATTTTTGGCAGTACCCACACGGTCATTAAAAAGTACCTGCCCAATTTTGGAATTGAATACAGTTATGTAGCTGCCAACCGTCCAGAAGACTGGGAAGCAGCCATCAGGCCGAATACCAAAATGATTTATGTAGAAACGCCTACCAACCCCGGGCTGGATATTATTGACCTGGAAATGCTGGGTGCTTTGGCCAAAAAATACCAACTGATTTTAAATGTAGACAATTGTTTTGCCACCCCTATGTGTCAGCGGCCGATTGAATTTGGAGCAGACCTTGTGGTACATTCTGCCACCAAATGGCTGGACGGACAGGGAAGGGTTTTGGGTGGAGTGGTGGTGGGTAAAAAAGAATTGATACAGGATATTTATTTGTTTTGCCGCAGTACAGGTCCGGCTTTGTCGCCCTTTAATGCATGGGTACTGAGTAAGAGTTTAGAAACACTGGATGTGCGCATGGAACGGCATGCAAAAAACGCTTTGTTTATTGCTCAAAAGCTGGAGTCGCACGCAGCAATCGCTTCTTTGCGTTATCCTTATTTGCCCAGTCATCCGCAGCATGCCATTGCCATCAAACAAATGGACAATGGTGGTGGTATTGTTTGTTTTGAATTAAAAGGCGGGCTGGATGCCGGCCGTACTTTTCTGAACAGCTTAACCATGTTATCCCTTACTGCCAATCTGGGCGATACGAGGAGCATTGCTTCTCATCCTGCCAGTACCACCCATGCCAAACTAACCGAAGAAGAACGCCGGACGGTGAATATAACGCCGGGGCTTATACGCATTTCTGTGGGGCTTGAACACCAAGATGATATTTTAAATGATATTTTGCAGGCATTGGAAAAATGCTGATCATAAAAAGGCCGCAACATTGTTGCGGCCTTTTATTTTAAATTGTCTTTTTATTTTAATCTAATTGATCTTTTTTATCTGCGTCATCAGCGCCCTGAATTCTTTGGGCACATCAGCCATCAGTTCCATTTTTTCGCCCTGCTCTGTTACAAAATTTAATTTGTAAGAATGCAAAGCCAGCCTGCTGACCATGGGTCTTTCCTGATCGTCGTGTTTGCTTAGTTTGAATCTCTTTTTAACGGCAGATAATAAAACAGGTTTGCCATCGCCATACAATTCGTCGCAGGCAAGTGGGTGTCCGATTTCTTTGCAGTGTACCCTTATCTGGTGTGTTCTGCCGGTATGCAGTTGAAAAGAAACCATGGAAAAATGTTTGTTCGCATCCAATACTTCGTAAGTAGTATGCGCCGGTTTGCCATTTCGGTGAACATTCATCAGGCCTTTGTGGGCGGGGTTTTCGCCAATGGGCGCTTCAATACTTCCGCTGGCATTGGTTGGTTTGCCCAACACGATCCCAACATAATATTTTTCTATTCCTCTTTCTTCAAAAAGTTTGCAGAGGTATTTATGGCTCTGTTCATTTTTGGCAAAAAGTACCAGTCCGCTGGTGTCTTTATCAAGGCGGTGAACGGTTAAAATATCTCCGTATTTATCCTTTAGAAATTCTTTCAGCGATTTTTCTGTTTGTGCACGATCGGGAATGGTTAATAGCCCCGAGGGTTTGTTGATGGCAACAAAATCATCGTTTTCAAAAACGGTGATGGCACCCAGGCTTTTAAAATGGCTTTTGGGTGTGGTTTGATTTGCAGGTTCGATACTCATCGGGCAGTATAATTATTTATTGCTTTTGGGCTGATTTTTTAAAAATTCTTTTTTCTCGCTATGGGTCTTAAATTTCCTGGGCTGTTTTACTTTTTCTTCTTTTGGAAAAGCGGGTTTCTTTTTTACCGGTGCTTTTGGGGCAACCGTAGCCACTGTTTTGGCGGTTATTGTTATTTCGTTTTCAGGAGTCAGTTCCGCCATACTATGATGTGGTTCTCTCACTGTTTTTTTCTTCTTTGATTCGTTCATGTATTTCAGCACCCTGATCTCTTTGTCGCTGAGGTAACGCCATTTGCTACGCTCTACATTCTTTTTGGTAAGGCCGGCATACATAACCCTGTCCAAACCTTTTACATCATAACCCAGGTATTCAAATATGCGGCGAACGATGCGGTTGCGGCCACTGTGAATTTCGATTCCGATGATGGATTTGTCTTTGCTATCGGCATAAGCCAGACTGTCTACATAGATCGGTCCATCTTCGAGTGTAAGGCCCGAAAGGATGCGGTCGAAATCTGTTTTGGTAAGATTCTTATCCAGTTTTACTTCGTAGATCTTTTTTATTTCGTAGCTGGGATGCGATAATTTTTGAGTAAGGTCACCATCGTTGGTAAGCAGCAAAACACCGGAAGTGTTTCTGTCTAACCTGCCGATAGGATATACCCTTTCGTCGGTAGCTTTTTGTATCAGTTGCAATACCGTTCTTCTTCCCTGCGGATCTTCGGTAGTAGTGATGTAATCTTTGGGTTTATTGAGTAAGATGTAAACAAGGTTTTTGGTTACAAATAATTTTTTTGTGTTGTAAATCACTTCATCGGTGGGTTGTACTTTATACCCCGGTTCGGTCATGATCTCTGCATTCACTTTTACTTTTCCTTCGGCAATCAAAGCAATGGCATCTCTTCTTGAGCAAATACCACAATGCGCTAAAAATTTATTTAAAGGCATTACCACATCGGTGGTTTTTTGTGCGGGGTCGGGTTTAGCGGCGGCGCCCTCTTTTTTAGGAATTGCGTTGGCAGTTACGATTTTTGCAGCTCCACCGGCTTTTAGGGCCCTTTTGGCCAGCATTGCCTGGTACTTTTCTTCTTTCAGGTTATCGAAATAGGCATTTTTTTCTGCCCGTACTTTTTTCTTTTCCTGACGGTATTCTTCTTTAACTACGCTGTTTTTCTTCTTAGCGGCAAATTTTTGAAAGGGAGACTGGCTCATTTTTGATGAAGTTTTTGCTGTTTTCCAACAGTAGGTGAGCGGCAAAGATAGCTTTTTTTGTTCAAAAGCTGCGTCTGTGGCGCATTTTAGGTAAAAGGCCCCTGATTAAGAAGGAGGATTCGTTCTAGAAATTTGCGCTCACTTTGTTTATTTCAAATAAAAAAGGGTGCTACAAAAAGTAGCACCCTGTGGTTTAGGGATTTAATATTTTTAGGTTGTTATTATTTTTTGCCTTTATCTTCTTTCGGGCTTTTTAGGTCTTTTTTTTGGTTGCCTTCTTTTTTCATTTCCTGCATTTTCTTTAACTGTTCTGCAGTAAGAATGCTTTTGCGTTCGTTAAAAGCGGCTTCTCTTACCGTTTTCAGCTGTTGTTTTTTCTGATCCATGGTCAGGGATTGGTTGTCCTGAATGGCTTTCATTTTATTATGGTTGTCTTCGCTGTGTTTTTTAAGTTTAGCGGCCTGGTCGTCGGTTAATCCCAGTTTTTCTTTGGTAATGGCCATCTGTTTCTCCATATTGGCTGCTCTTTTGGTTTCCATGGCAGCTTTATTGGCAGTCATTGTAGCTTTTTGTTCTGGGGTAAAAACAGCTTCCATTTTGGCTTTTTGTTCCTGCTGTATGGCCGTTCTGCGGGCTTTCATTTCTCTTACGGTAATATCTTCTTCTTTGTTAAGCGCTACCATTTTGGCTTTACCGGCTTCGTGGTTGGCTTTTATGGTTGCTTTTTGGGCATCAGAAAGATTTACATCTTTCATCATTTGTTTGTGTTGTCCCTGTTTCATTTTCTGGCCTGGCTGTTGTGGTTTTACTTCTCTTGTTTGCTGTGCAGCAAGGCTAAAGCCTGCAATGGCAAAAGCGAGGGTTAATCCGATGATCCTTTTCATAATTATAGGTATTAATTGTTTTTAAAAGCTTGTATGTTGTAATAGACGGAAAATGAAGTCGTAGGTTTAATGGCGGGAGTTGTTAAAGAAAGAAAAATCTAAGTATATGCTGTGTTTGACCCGGCGTTTGTATATTTTATTAACTGCCTTATTATTTTTCTGTTTTTGTAAATATTAAGAAGGGGGTCTTGCATAAATGAGGATTTTGTATTATTTTTCTAATAATACCCGAAGGAGGAAGCCTATAAATGGGAAGTCCAGGTTCAAGCGTTAAGTCGTTTATTGTGGAAGGATTAAAGTATGGGTTTAGAGAATTAAATATGTTTGTTGTGATTGAAACTCTTGTATAGCTGCGGCGGGGCTTATAGCGTGAAGCGATTAAAGAGCCTTGTTTTGTGAGCCATAAACCAAGGCTATATTTAATTAGGATCATATTAATAATGATAGCCGTCCTCAGCTATTTACTAAATTTTTAATACATTTATAGCACCTTAAAATTTATTCCGGTCAAATATTTCTATATGAATACGTTTGATGATTTTTTCAACAAAAGCACCGCAATTATGCTGCTGATAGAAGTAGCTAATGGAAAAATTGCTGATGCTAATGAAGCTGCCGTAAAATTTTATAAGTATAGTTATAAAAAATTGTGTTCTCTTAATATTGCAGATGTCAATATTCTTACCAAAGCAGAAATTCAGGAACAAATTGATGGACTTAATAATAAGATCGTACAACCATTCTACAAACACAAAATTGCAGATAATACCATTAGGGATATTCAGGTTTTTGCGACAGCAGTTCAAAAGGATGGAAAAAAATATAATCTTGCTATCATCGAGGATGTTACACAATTAAAAATGAAGGAGGAAGAAAGTAACCGGTTTAAAAATATAACTGATAAGGCCACTTCATTTATAAGTATTGCCAATATGCAGGGGGAAGTATATTATATTAATGAATCGATGCGTACAAGTTTTGCTATTCCGGAAAATGCAGACTTGGCTAAATATACTGAATTTGATTTTTATTCTTCAAAGGGAAGAGACCTGTTAAAAAATGTATTTTCAGAAATAGTGCAGCATGGATTTTGGAAAGGAGAAAATGAAATGCAATCGCTTGACGGGAAAATTTATCCCGTGCTTCAAACCATTGTTTTGATGAAAGATGCGAACGGGCAACCACAATTTACTTCTTCCACTGCAATCGATATTTCGGAACGCAAACGATTAGAATTATCTCTAAAAAGTAGCGACCAAAAATTAAAACAAGCTGAACTGATTGGTAAGTTTGGTTATTTTGAATTTGATCTAACAAACCAAATATTCCATTTTTCTGAAGGGGCTCGTAAAATTTACGGGCTCAATAGTTCTGAGGTTCCTGCTGCTGTTATACAAGGAATGCGGTTGCCTGAGTATAAAAATGTAATGAATGAAACAATAAAGAACCTGATAGAAAATGACCATGTATTGGATATTGAATATAAAGTAAAAAAACAGGTGAATAATGAAATAGTAGGTATTCATGAGGTTTCAAGATATGACGGCAATAAGCATATTATTTTTGGCTCCATACAAGACATTACGGATCGTATGAATGTTGCGGAGGCTTTAAAACAAAGTGAAGAAAAGTTTAAGCACCTGATAACTGAAATAAACATTGGTGTGATAGTGTATGGTGCTAATGCTGAAATAAACATGTTTAATACAATGGCAATTGAACTGTTTGATATTAGTGAGGAACAAATTTTAAGTGAGGAAGTATATAAAAAAGATTGGGACGTGATACATGAGGATGGCAGTAATTTTCCTGCTGAAACGTATCCGGGTATAGAAGCCTTCGTTCATAAAAAGAGTATAAAGGATGTAGTGATGGGCGTTTACCATCATATAAAAAAAGAACGGGTTTGGATATTGGCTACCGCTATACCTGAATTTGAGCAAAATGATGTGATTAGCCAGGTGATTGTAACATTTTATGATATCACTGAAAAAAGGAAGAAGGATAAAAAAATTAAAAAGCTAAATGATGAATTAAAAGAATTGACAACACGTTTACAAAGGCTGAGAGAAGAGGAAAGAAATAAGCTTGCAGGAGAAGTGCATGATAAATTGGGACAAAAATTGGTTGGAATTAAGTTTCAAATCGATTTTCTTAGATCGCAACTTAATAAAGGCAGTTCGGAATTAACAAAAAAAGCCGATTCGATTGCTAAGGAAATTGCCTTAATGGTAAAAGATTTTGGTGTCATTTATGCTGAAGTAAATCCATCATTTATTGATGATTTAGCGCTTTATGACACAATCGGTAGCTTAGTATATTCCTATCGTAAATATGACAAAATAAAATTCGATTTTTCATTCAATATTCAAAACGAAAGCCTGTCTCATCAAATTAAATGGGTGCTTTATAAAACAGTTAATGGATGTTTGGACAATATCGTATTGCATTCACAAGCGAATATGGCTTCTGTAAAGTTGTTTAAAGAGAATGGCATCCTTTCGTTGATAGTGCAGGACGATGGATGTGGATTTGACACTTCAAAAATAGATTTTAAAACACAGTTAGGGTTAATAGAAATTCGTGAATCTGTACAATCCATTGGCGGGGTGATTGATTTTGAATCAGCGCCTGGAAAGGGTACGAAAGTGAAAGTTGGTATTCCTGAAATTGTTTAAGTTAAAAGGAATTAAGCCGATTTATTTTGCATTTTGAATACATAAGTACAGCGTGGAATTGTTTGCTGCCAAGAATCAATTCGAGGCAGAGGAGTTTTTGCGGAAGCCATAAAATTTGCTCAGTCTGTTATCCGTGATCCGGTAATTAAAAAGCCTAAACAAAAAAGGGAAAAGTCGGTCAGGCTGTTTGTCATTATGTTTTGCAGCAAAATTTAAAAAGCAGGGAAGTAAATTGGTTGTAATCAATTGAAGCAACAGTTTTGTATGTACGAATAAATTATTTGCTACTTTTTTAGTCCAATGTCTGCAGGCGATCGTAATAAAAAAGGTGATGATAAAATGTTTCGTGTGACACCAGGTCGTAATATCAATAACATTTTTATTTGTGCTAACCATGGCGATTAAATATTCAGTTAAAAATAACAATTAAAGAATTTTAGCTTAATACTAAGTTAACAGTATCGGTATATTTTTATCGGGTAAGTTTTTCTGAATACAGAATTATTGAACGGCTTCTTTTTAGAAGCTGTTCTTTAATTCTTTCTTAATATTTAGATAATAATTTGTTAATGGTAATTAAACTGTTTGCATTTTTATTATGCTTAATATCGTACACTGTATACCAATATAAAATCAATTATTTGTTTCTACTTGGCATGCGCTATTTAATTCCTAATCTCTTATAAACTAATCCTTCTTTTTGTGCGGTTTTAAAAAAATATTTAGTATTAGTATGCAAGGGATTCAATTTTTTGAATATAAAAATTTAAAAAACGCTTTAGATAAATTACAGAATACTGAAGAAGGTAATTTGCCGGCTCAACAACCAGATGCTGTTATTGAGTATGACGAAAAGCTAAATGAAATTTACGGTAATTACAGACTTGCATTGCAGGAAGTAGCACTGGTTATCAAGCAATTTGAGGAGCACAAGCTATCCATCCGGCGATTGGTAGCTTCTCATAAGCAGCATACTAAAACACTGATTAAAAAGCAGGAATCGGCTTTGAGGTAAAAAGAAGTTTATGTTTTTGCCTTGGCTCAACATTTTTTAAATGTTGTATCATTTCATACCTAGTTTTACCACTTTCAAAAATAAATACAATCCTATTTTTCTGAAGCTTTTTATACAACAAAGCCCGCTTGGAATTCAAGCGGGCTTTGTCTTGTGTCTAGGGCAATTACTTAATATTGAATAAGCACTTTTTCTTTTTTATCAACGCCGTTTGCGTCTTTAACATTCAATAGGTATGTTCCATTAGCAATGTTTAAAACATTTAAAAAGTTGGTGCCATTATTTATTTGTTTTTTTACTATTACCTGGCCTGAAAGGGATAATAAGGTAGCTTCTGTATAACCTTTTGTTCCGGTAACAGCTACATTTAATTTTCCATTTTGAACAGGATTGGGATAAACATCTACCTGCGGAGTATTACAATTAACATTTACTCTAAGCACTTCTGAATATTTGTATCTGCCATCTTTATCTATCATTTTAATTCTGTACAATACTTTTTGTGCAATTGTACTAAGGGTTTTGTCAATAAAATTGTAAGTATTTTTCTGAGTACTGTTTCCAATAGCCGCCAATTCTCCGATATAAGTCCAGTTGCTATTGTTTGAGTAGGTTCTTTCAATTTCAGCTCTTTCGCTGTTGATTTCATTTTCTGTAATCCAGTTTAAAACAGGTTGACAGTTGAGCAATGATATTTTAAAATCTGTGAGTGTTACAGGGGTAGTACCTGTAACCGTAAGTCCTGCACTAGAAGTGTTATTTGCAGTATTATCTCCGGAAGGTGC
>CANNJE010000112.1 GCA_947504605.1 Chitinophagaceae bacterium | reverse complement strand
GTAATATAATCAGGCGTAAATCGGCTGCTGATATAATCGGGGTAAGTTGTTCTTACAAGTTCCGATTTATATAAAGAAAAATTACTGCCCAAGTGCTGATGTAAACCAACGATAAGAGCATCCACATCCAAAATGTCTCCATAACCATCCATAGGTCCGATATAGGTAATTACTTTATTGGGCACAGGGTATTTAGGAAAATAATAGTGTAGGTATTGTAAACTTTTTTTTATTTCATTTTCGTAGGATGAAAAATCAGCAAATATTTTTTGTGAGGAATCATATACATTTCGATAAGCATTTATAAAACTTTTTATGTAATTCATAGCCGTATCTGTTGGCCATTTTGGATCTGTATTTAAAATTGTAGAAATAAAATTTTCTCCAAAAGAAGGATATTTTGCTATCAGTTTATCCAATTTTTCCTGGAACTGCAAGCTGTCCATCAAAAAAAAATCTTTTTCAAAACGTTGCGTCCTTAATTCAATTTTTATGTTAGAAACATCTGGGGTATTATTGCTATTTTGACAACTGATGCCTATTACACTTATTATTATTGCGGCCAATAAAAATCTCATACTAAATGCTTTTGAAAGATTTAACTTTACTGTTCATACTTAAATATAAAGTTAAGCTCATTAAGCATATTGTTTTATGAAAATATTTTTGGCTCAACAGAACTATCATATCGGCAATTTTGAAAGTAACACTCAAAAAATAATTGATGCCATAGAAAAGGCAAAAAATCAGGGTTCCGACCTAGTGGTTTTTAGCGAACTAAGTGTTTGCGGTTATCCTCCAAGAGATTTTTTATATTTCAATAATTTTATCGATCAGTGTTATCATGCAATTGATAGAATAAAAAAACATGCTGATGGTATTGCAGTACTTATTGGTGCACCACATAGGAATTCTGTGACTAAGGGAAAAGATCTTTTTAATGCAGCCTTTTTTTTAGAAGACAAGGACATCAAACAAGTTATACACAAAACATGTTTACCAACTTATGATGTATTTGATGAGAACAGATATTTTGAACAGGCCAAGGATTGGGATGTAGTAACGTTTAAAGGGAAAAAACTGGCCATTACTATTTGCGAAGACATCTGGAATTTGGGGACAAATCCATTGTACAGGTATTGCCCGATGGATATTTTAATGAATTCAGATCCGGATCTCATGATTAATTTATCGGCTTCGCCTTTTGATTATACGCATGATGCAGACAGGCAGGCTACAGTAAAAGCCAATGTAGTTAAATATGGTATCCCAATGTTTTATTGTAATGGGGTGGGAAGCCAAACAGAAATTGTATTTGATGGCACATCATTGGTATTTGATAAAAATGCCAATCTCTGCGGTAAACTGGCAAGTTTTAAGGAAGACGGCAAAGCGTTTATTTTAAATGATGATGGAACAATTGAAGGAGAAATTATAGAACCTGCCAGAAAATTACCAGATACCGAAATGAACCCAGATGGCTTGGATGCATCACTTAATATTGACCAGGTATATGCGGCATTGGTTTTAGGTATAAAAGATTATTTTTCTAAAATGGGATTTACAAAAGCAATCCTTGGCAGTAGTGGCGGTATAGATAGTGCTGTAACACTTGCTTTGGCATGCGATGCATTGGGAAAGGGAAATGTAAAAGCAGTGCTTATGCCTTCTGAATATTCAACCGGGCATTCTGTAAGTGATGCTGAACTGTTGAGTAAAAATCTGCAAAACGCTTACGATATAATTCCGATAAAAAATATTTTTAATAGTTTTCTAACAGAATTAAAACCATTGTTTGGCGACTTGCCCTTTAGCGTAGCCGAAGAAAATATTCAGAGTCGTACAAGGGGTAACCTGCTTATGGCTATTGCCAATAAGTTTGGTTATATATTGCTTAATACATCCAACAAAAGTGAATTGGCTACAGGCTACGGAACATTATATGGAGATATGGCCGGAGGGCTTGCTGTATTGGGCGATTGCTATAAACTTCAGGTATATGAACTTGCAAAATTTATAAATAGGACAGGAGAAATTATTCCCGAAAATATCATTACAAAACCTCCCAGTGCAGAACTTAGGCCGGGTCAAAAAGATAGCGATAGTTTACCGGATTACGAAGTGCTGGATAAATTATTATACCAGTATATCGAAAAATGTAAAGGTCCGGAAGAAATTAAAGCAAATGGTTTTGATGCTGCTTTAGTTGACAGGGTATTAAAAATGGTCAATTTGAATGAATACAAACGAAACCAGTTTTGCCCAATTATAAGGGTTTCTCCCAAAGCGTTTGGGGTAGGAAGAAGGGTGCCGATTGTGGGAAAGTATTTAAGTTAAGGGATGCAGATAATTTTATCCTGTATATTTTAGTTTACAATGCAGCAATTATTGAAATTGGTTTCATTCATATCACTAGCGTCAGCTAAGAAATTAACATACTATTTAGTCATTGCTCAACGTGGCAGTATTTTTGTTTACTTTCACTTCGTATTTTGCAATCAACAATAAATTATCAGAAAAGAGATGTTACAAACAGCAGAAGACATTCGTTTACTTAATGAAAAGATTAATCATGCAGCTGGTTTTGTTACCAGAATAAACGACGAATTAAGCAAAGTTATCGTAGGGCAGCAAACCATGTTGGAGCGCCTGATGATTGGGTTGCTAAGTAATGGTCATATTTTGCTGGAAGGTGTACCAGGGTTGGCAAAAACCCTTGCTATAAAATCCCTTGCACAGTCAATTCATGCAGATTTTAGTCGCATTCAGTTTACACCAGATCTTTTACCCGCCGATGTAGTGGGAACCATGATTTATAACCAGTCTAAAAATGAATTTTTTGTACGTAAAGGTCCTATCTTTTCTAATTTTATTTTAGCGGATGAAATAAACAGAGCTCCAGCAAAAGTACAGAGTGCTTTACTGGAAGCTATGCAGGAACGTCAGGTAACCATTGGCGATACCAGTTATAAATTACAAGAGCCATTTTTAGTATTGGCTACTCAAAACCCTATTGAACAGGAAGGGACTTATCCATTACCCGAAGCTCAGGTAGATAGGTTCATGCTTAAAGTTGTGGTTACCTATCCTACAAAGGCAGAAGAACAAATGATTATTCGTCAAAATACTTTAGGATTGGTTGCTCCAACAATCAACCCGGTGGCATCCACAGCAGAGATACTTACAGCAAAGGAATTGGTGCGCCAAGTTTATATTGATGAAAAAGTAGAGAACTATATTCTTGATATTGTTTTTGCAACCCGCTTTCCTGAAAATTATAATTTATCCAAACTAAAACCTTTAATTGGTTTTGGCGGTTCTCCAAGGGCAAGCATCAATCTTGCACTGGCAGCAAAGGCATATGCTTTTTTAAATAAAAGGGGCTACGTTATTCCTGAAGATATAAGAAGTGTATGTAAAGATGTTTTACGTCATAGGATAGGGTTGACTTATGAGGCAGAAGCGGAAAATGTGAATGTATTGGATGTGATAGATGAGATTTTAAGAACCGTAAATGTTCCTTAAAGCAAAACACTTAATTGTTAAATGCTCACCACTGCAGACATACTGAAAAAAGTAAAAGAACTTGAAATTAAAAGCAAGAAAATTACTACCCAGCTTTTTACCGGGGAGTACCATTCTGCCTTTAAGGGAAAGGGTATGAGTTTCAGGGAGGTTAAAGAATACAGCGCTGGAGATGATGTTCGGTTTATAGACTGGAACGTTAGTGCAAGGTATGCACATCCATTTTCGAAAGTATTTGAAGAAGAAAGAGAACTTGTGATGATGTTACTGATTGATACCAGTACCAGTAATTTATTTGGAACAGTTGGCAAGCGAAAAAAAGATTTGATAACAGAAATGGCGGCAACACTTGCTTTCAGTGCTATTACTAATAATGATAAGGTTGGCGTTATTTTCTTTAGTAATAAAATTGAAAAATATATTCCCCCTAAAAAAGGAAGGCAGCATGCTTTATATATAGTAAGAGAATTGTTAACAGTTGAGCCTCATACTAAAGGCACCAATATTGATGAAGCTATCAAATATTTCAACAATACTACGAGGCAAAAAAGTATCGCTTTTTTGTTGAGTGATTTTTTAGACACCGGTTATGAAAATGATTTAAAGGTGATTGGTAAACGGCATGATGTAATTGGTTTAAAAGTGTATGACAAAATGGATATGCAATTGCCCGATGTTGGACTTTTACAAATGCAGGATGCTGAGACAGGTCAAACAAAATGGGTAGATACAAGTAGTGCTTTGGTAAGGTATAACTACCAGCAACATTTTTTAAATCAGTCAGAAACTTGTAAAAAGTATTTCAGAAAATCAGGGGCCGAGTTACTGCATATCCGAACGGACGAAGATTACATTAAAATTTTACAACAGTTTTTTTTGAGAAGAAATTAAAATAGCCCATTTGCCCAATGACTTTCAATTGTATTTTATATCGAAAAATTTTATTAATATTTTCCTTTTTTCTTCTTTTACAAACAGTACAATCTCAGGCTGTAAAAACTACGATCAATCAAAATGATATTCTTATAGGTGAACAAATAAAGTATCAGATAAAGATTAATTTGGCCAATTCAGCTTATAGGATAGAGATTGGCATTCCTGATTCAATACCACATTTCGATATTATTGAACAAAATAAATACGATACGGTTGATGAGAAAGGGGTATACACTTTAAGGCAGGATATTATATTTACTAGTTTTGATTCAGGGCTGTGGAAAATTCCTTCTTTTCCCATTAGTATTTCTTTACCTAATAAAGCCTCTCAAAAGTTTTTAAGTGATTCCTTCCTTGTTAAAGTAGGTTATTCTCTAGCTGATAGCACCGGCCAATTGAGGGATATTAAACCCGTGATAGAGGTATTTGTAATAGATAGGCAGTGGATGTATATAGCTGGATCAATTGTTGCATTACTGATATTATTGTTTTTTATTTACCGCTATTTTAAAAACCGGAAAAGAAAACCCGCTTCGGTATTTAATACAACACTTTCAGCTTTCGACGAAGCCATAAAAGGATTAAAACATTTGCAAGATCAAACAGTAGATAATTCAGATTCGCTTAAATATTTTTATGGTTCATTAAGTGATATTTTTAAGAGATATTACAGCCGTAAAACAAATAAAAACCTGATGAGCGAAGCAACAGGAGATATTTTGCTTTTGCTTCAAGCACATGTCCATTCGAAAGAAACTTTATCATCAGCAGCACAGGCATTACGAACCGGCGATGCCGTTAAGTTTGCAAAGTATATCCCATCTGATTTAGAGAATACACAATGTGTTTCTTTAATAAAAAATGTGATAATACAATTAGAAAACAAATTCACTTCTTAAAATTATTTTACTCATTGATATTTGATTATTTACATAATATAGAATTTACACAGCCAGCTTTTTTTGTGTTGCTGTTATTATTACCCATACTCTTGGTTTGGTATATCAAGGGTAACAATAAACGCAGTGCATCATTTACCGTATCTACAATTGGCGCTCACGGGCTTCAAACCTGGAAGTCTGCTATGAGACATATCCCATTTGTTTTGCGGTTAATTTGTCTTGGTCTAATTATAACAGCACTCGCAAAACCCCAAACACGAAACGAAAATCAACGGGCAGAAGGAGACGGGATAGATATTATTTTGTGTATAGACGTAAGTGGAAGTATGACTGCCCAGGATTTTACACCCAACCGCCTTGAAGCGGCAAAGGCTGTAGCTATTGATTTTGTAAATAAAAGAATAGCAGATAGAATTGGCGTTGTTATATTTTCGGGTGAAAGTTTTACACAATGTCCACTTACAACAGATCATACTGTTTTGGTTTCTGCCATAATGAATATTAGAAATGGATTGCTTGAAGATGGAACCGCAATAGGATCAGGTCTTGCTACAAGTGTAGACAGATTGCGTAATAGTAAATCCAAATCTAAAATTGTTGTTTTGCTTACTGATGGTGAAAACAATGGAGGATTGATAGATCCTAAAACAGCCAAAGAAATTGCCAAAGCCTTTGCGGTAAAAGTTTATACCATAGGGGTTGGTTCGGAAGGATATGCAAGACTTCCTGAAAACACAGCTTTAGGTGTTGTGGTGAAAAGTGAAAAAGTTTCGATAGATGAAAAATTACTCACAGAAATTGCAAATGAAACCGGGGGGAAATATTTCAGGGCAAAGGATAATGAATCGCTTTCTGGAATCTATACAGTAATAGATGGACTCGAAAAAACCAAGATCGAAATAATCAATACTATCCGATACAGTGATAAGTTTCTCCCGTTTGTTGCAGCAGCTATCTTCTTCCTTTTACTAGAGGTATTTTTAAGGTATATGGTGCTTCGAAAATTCCCTTAAAAATTTTGTTTCATAAACTTGTTATCTTGCAGTAATGAGGGCGCTTGTTTATAAATCAACCGGAAGCTGGTATCAGGTAAAAGACCTGGATGGTATTACGCACAATGCAAGGATTGTTGGTAAGCTAAAAATAGAGGGAATTACATCTACCAACCCAATAGCTGTGGGCGATTGGGTTGAGATTGAAAATCAAACAGAGGAGGAGAGTACCATTATCACAAGGGTACATGAAAGGCGTAATTATATTAACCGTGTTTCTCCGCATAATAAAAATCAGCATCATATTGTAGCCGCCAATCTTGATCAAAGCCTTTTATTTGCAACACTTAAAGATCCTAAAACATCCTTTGGTTTCATCGATCGTTTTCTGGTAATATCTGAAGCTTATAGAGTGCCGGCCATCATTGTATTTAATAAGGCTGATGTGTATAAACAAAAAGAGTTGGATAAGTTTGAACTTGCAAAAAGTATCTACGAGCCCATTGGTTATACTGTAAAATTGATTAGCATAGAAAAAAATATGGGTGTTGCGGATGTAAAGGATCTTTTAAAAGACAAGACTACACTACTCAGTGGTCATTCCGGTGTGGGCAAATCAACTTTCATCAATTATATTTTCCCTGAACTTAAATTAAGAACCAAGGAAGTGAGCGGTTGGAGTGGTAAAGGAATGCACACAACCACTTTTGCAGAAATGTTTGATCTGTCTTTTGGCGGAAAAGTCATTGATACACCCGGTATAAGAGAAATGGGACTTGTAGATATTAGTAAAAATGAACTGGCTCATTATTTCCCTGAAATGAAGGCGGTAATGAACAATTGCCAGTTTAACGATTGTATTCACATGGAAGAACCCGGCTGTGCTGTAAAAGCTGCAGTTAATGAAGGCATTATACACGAAGAACGGTATATCAGCTATCTTAACATAAGAGATACGATAGATAATAAAACCTATTAATCAGGCTCTGTGTATAGCAATAACAAAGTTGCAAAATGCATACCTGCAAATTGAGTTATGTAAATTATATGGCTGAAAAAATTTATTACCCTTCGGCTGGGGAAAACTTTTAATAAGCCTGACTTTCCAGAAAATTCGCAACTTCCATCACTGCTATATTTTCTTTTTTCAAACTTTTTTGTTGCTGAGGATAAATACTTACACCATTAAATATGTTGTAGTGCAAAGTGAGAAACTGATCTTTATACCTAAAATCCCAGTCTAGGGTATCAGCATCATCAACTTGATTTAAAAACTGCACCTGCAGTTGATCTGCTAATGTGTTGGCAATGGCATAAAATTTTGAAATACCACAATTGTCATCAATCACGGCCTCTGTTCCGCCATACTCGGTTTTTAATGAATAGCACATAGGGAATGGTTTTTATGGGTAAAAGAAAAAATTTACAAAATTTACAAAACTAGTTGCCTCTGAACTTTGCTTTATTGCTTGCTTTGATGGCTTTTTCATCACCGGAAGCGAGCTTCTCCGCACCCACATTTCTGCCATTAGTTGGGCAGCCATATTTCTCTTTTTTCTTAAAAATAAAGCAGCTGCTCAGCATTGATACAACAACAAAAGACAATATTATTTTTTTCATATTTTAAAGATAATAAACAGTGATTGGTATAAAGTATTTAATAGACCTTTTAACCTTATTTAAACCATTTACTGTACTTCAAATAATTTTCTGCTATTCTGTTTATTTCGCCGCTAATCAAATCCTGGCTAATGTCTTTTACTTTTTTTGCAGGAACTCCTGCATAAATAGAACCCGGTTCTACCACAGTGTTTTCCAGAACAACTGCACCTGCTGCAATGATACTGTTGCTCCCAATTTGGGCATTATCCATTACAATCGATCCCATGCCTATCAGCACATTGTCATATATAACGCATCCATGTACGATTGCATTGTGTCCGATGCTAACATTATTTCCAATAATGGCTTTTGTTTTCTCAAAAGTGCAGTGAATAACGGCTCCATCCTGAACATTTACCTTGTTTCCCATCCTAATACTGTTTACATCCCCCCTAATTACCGCATTAAACCACACACTACATTGGTCACCCATCACTACATCTCCCACAATAGTAGCATTGGGTGCAATAAAACAATCTTCGCCCATCACAGGCATTACTCCGTTTACAGGAAGAATTAAACTCATAAATTATCATTTTTTTTTGCCGGCATCGTTTCAGCTATGTGCATCTTTGGTTGTGTCACTCACTTGTGCGGCATATCCTTGGGCGGCCACCGGCATTATACTATATATTTAGCATTCGCAATTTAGCCAAACATTTATAATTCAGTTATTCTTTGCGAACTTTACCGATTATGAATAATCGACAGTTATTTTTAGATCATGTAGGTCAAACCTCCGAAGCACCATTGTGCGTCAATATTGTAAAGGCAGAAGGCAGTAAAATGTGGGATGCTGATGGAAAGGAATACATAGATATTATAGGCGGAATTAGTGTCTGTAATATTGGACATAGGCATCCGGCAGTAGTAAAAGCCATTAAAGATCAGGCAGACGCCTATCTGCATATTATGGTTTACGGCGAGCTGGTAGAAAATCCGCAAGTGAATTATGCAAAAAAGCTCACCGATCATTTACCCGCATCATTAAATGCAGTTTTTTATACAGCCAGCGGCAGCGAAGCCACAGAGGGAGCAATGAAGCTTGCCAAACGTTCAACAGGCCGTACACAAATTGTTTCATTTAAAAATTCCTATCACGGCAGTACACAGGGCGCTTTAAGTATAATGGGGAGCGAATATTGGCAGCAGGCCTTCAGGCCTTTGTTACCGGATATTTTGCAACTTAACTACAATCATTTCGAAGAACTGCAATTGATAACAGAACGTACAGCATGTGTAGTTGCAGAAACGATTCAGGCAGAAGCAGGTGTTACCCCTCCTCAAAACGGATGGCTTGCAGCATTGCGAAATCGCTGTACTGAAACAGGAACATTGTTAGTGCTGGATGAAATACAATGTGGCTTTGGCCGTAATGGAACGCTTTGGGCTTTTGAACAGTTTGACGTGGTGCCAGATATTCTATTGTTGGGCAAAGCACTTGGAGGGGGGATGCCTCTAGGTGCCTTTATAGCCGATAAAAAATTAATGGATACCCTTTCCTATAATCCTGTGCTGGGCCATATCAACACCTTTGGAGGGCATCCAGTTAGTTGTGCTGCAGGTTTGGCAGCATTTAAAGTATTGTTAGAAGAAGATATTATTACTGATGTAAAAATAAAAGAACAGCTTTTTCGTATTCATTTACACCATCCATTAATAAAAAATATTAATAGTGTAGGGCTTATGATGGCTGTGGAGTTTGATAGTTATGAAACCAATAAAAAAGTCATTGATAAATGTATCGAAAAGGGAGTATTCACCGATTG
>CANNJE010000111.1 GCA_947504605.1 Chitinophagaceae bacterium | reverse complement strand
TTTGTATTGTAAATGGGATCAAAATCAATCTTTCAGTAATGAGTCTGTCAATTTGTAATGGTTGTGTTTTCAATATGCCGATATTAATTTATTAATTGTCTGTTTAAATTTTGTAGTGTGTCGATAAAAAGGCTATCAACGGGATAGTTGTTCTGCCCCATTTCAACAACACGGGGCAGCCTATTTTAATCTTGCTTTTCAAATAAAATATTTTTTTCGGAGAAGGAGTCCATGAATAAGTTTCAATGGCATTGGGATGATGATGAACCAAACTGTCTTTCATATTGCATCCGGGTAATAATTCCCAGTGCAAATCCAATGACTTGCCGTTTGTTTGTGCACTATTTTTTAAAACAGTAAATTTCATTCCCAAGGGTGTCATGTCAAGTATTTTATTCGACGCTGTCATTGGAGATTTATTTATGTATTAATGTAAAATGAGTGGTCAACAGCTTTGCGCTGGCGGTCGAGTATTGCTGCAGGCGGAATATTTTATAATGTCCAGCCCGGAACAACTGCTCAATATTGATATAAAAATTGAAGATAACAACTAAAGCCAAATAATTATTCTTTAAGCGTGAACTAATTTACAGGGATGCAAACTGCTGAAGTTTCAATGTCCTGCCCCGCTTGCCAGCAATAATTTTGTTATACGCATCCAACGTAGCAGAATCAGCTTTAATCCAATGCTTTGAAAATTTAAATTTCAATTTAGTATAAATTCGGTTAGTTTCTCCAGCTTCAGTACTTCAAAGCACATAAATTCTTAAATTTACTCTTACAAAAAAAACGGCATGGTTAATTTCCAGGAAAGAGTATTGCAATACCCTCAGTATTGCCGCCAGTTTAACTGTGGTGAATCGTTGATCACCATTTTCAACTGCCCGCCCGAAGCCCGGTTAATGAAGAACAAATTTGCAGATCTGTGGTGTCATGAAAATTATATTTTTTATGTATTAGAAGGAAAGAAAATCTGGCATTCATCCCATGGCTCTTTTGAGGTAGGCGAGGGAAATTGTGTGCTGGTTAGAAAAGGTGCCATTATTCTGGAACAGTTTTTTGATATTGGTTTTTGCGTGGTACTTTTTTTTATACCCGATGCATTCATTTGTGATACCCTTAAAAAAAGACCGATTCCAATTATAAAACCCAATCAACAGTACAGCCCGGTTATAGCCCTCAACAGCACAGAAATACTAAAGGCGTTTTTTGTTTCGATGTATGCCTATTTCAGCAGCACCACCGAACCCGATCAGGCACTGTTGGAATTAAAATTCAGAGAACTTATTTTAAACATTGCAGGAAACCCACAAAATCTGGAAGCCATTTCTTATTTCTGTTCCCTGATGAATGAACCCCAATCCGTTTCACTGGATAGGGTGATGAATGATAACTACTGCTTCAACCTGAAGCTGGAGCAATACGCCATTCTTTGCAACCGCAGTCTATCTGCTTTTAAACGGGATTTTAAAAAACAGTTTAACAGTACCCCCGGAAAATGGTTACTGGAAAAACGTTTGCAGCAGGCCATGTTCCTGCTGGCCAATAAGGTCAAAACAGTAGGTGAAGCTGCATTTGAAAGTGGATTTGAAAACCTGTCCCATTTCAGTCGTGCTTTTAAAGATCGTTTTGGTATTTCCCCTGCCGCGGTTAAACAACTTCCTGCATCCTGAACCCCTCAGCAAAATCTCTGGACGTTACAGCAATAATAATTTTTTGACAGACAAATACTTTTGTGCTGTAATAAAACCGTGTACAGCACGGGATATCAATTTTGTAACGCTTCACAAAAAAATCAACAACAATGAATGTAGACAGCACATTAACCGAAAAGAAAGAGTTAACCGGCAGCGCCATCAATCCAAACAAGGCACTTTGGGAAAAGGGCGACTTTACCCGCATTGCAGAAACCATGAGAAAAAGTGGTGAAGAACTGGTGGCAACCATGGGTATTACCAAGAGTATGCATATACTTGATCTTGGTTGCGGCGACGGCACTACGGCGATACCCGAAGCACGACTTGGTGCAAATGTTACAGGTGTTGACATTGCAACTAACCTGGTAAAAGCCGGAAACCTCAGGGCACAAAATGAAGGGCTCAGTAACTGTGTCTTCGAGGAAGGCAACGCAGCTGATTTATTGGAACTGAAAGACGAAAGTTTTGACCTGGTTGTAAGCATCTTTGGTGCTATGTTTGCCCCTAGACCATTTGATGTGGCAAAACAAATGGTACGTGTTACCCGTAAAGGAGGCCGCATTATAATGGGTAACTGGATTCCGGGAGATCCTACACTGGTGGCCCAGATATTAAAGATAAGTGCTGCTTATACACCACCACCGCCAGAAGGTTTCGTAAGCCCGATGTTATGGGGTATTGAGGATCAGGTTACAGAACGTTTTGTAAAGGCAGGTGTATCCAAAGAAAATATTTCCTTTGAAAGGGAACAGTTTACGTTTAATGCCAACTATTCTCCGACAACATTTGTGCAGATTTTCAGAGACTATTATGGCCCCACAATGAATGCTTTTGAGGCAGCAGAAAAAAATGGCAAAGCCCGGCAACTACAGCAAGAACTCGAAGCATTGTTTAACAGTGAAAACAAAAGTACTACAGCAGATACTACTTCTATTTCTGCCACTTTTTTGCGGGTAACGGTTTTGTGCTAAACATACAATTCGTTTTAATTTTACCGGTAAAAGCAATAGCCAGTACCGGTAATTTTTTTTCGGAGGGAGGGAGATGAATCCGGATTTAACTATGCTTAGCAAGCTGCCTTTTGTTAGCTACAAAAGATTAAAGTTTCGCTCTTTCAATGCAGCGAACTTGAACGAGTGCTTCAAACAAAAGTTATTATGTATTTTCTTTTATTGATGATTTAGTTTCCTTTCCATGGAAGAGGATATTACAGCATGGTGTAACATTAATTAATTCTAAAAATTGCGCTATATGTTTGAACCGCTGCTGAAGAGGCGTACAATGAGCAGGGATTTATGCAGGTTGCTATTAGTATTCCGGTTGCCCACAACCGCTGTTGACCTGCCGGCAGGTTGAAAATATAAAGTTGAAGTTAAGAACTTAAGTTCAAAGTTGTTTGTCCAGCCACACTTGTACAAAACCCAATTGTATGCAGTTTAGGGGATCTGATTTTTCATGCATTTAAAATCAATCCATAATTGATGTAAACTAGTCCAAACAGTGTTGGTATATGGCTTGGGTGAAATTTCGTAAAAGACGAAAGTCTTCTTTTGCCCCTCACAAGATTTTATATGAATTATTAAATTTATAGTTATTGGTTTCTTAGTCATGTAATCATTCATAGTCACCGTTCCCTGAAAAGTTTTTGAATCTCCGTTGTCAGAACTTCTTTTTTCTATGGTAGCGGTTACTTGTATTAACTTGGTAGTGTCGATTTTACTTTTATCTGTATTAATATTAAAAAGTCCTGTGTAATAGGCTGTTAAATTTTTCTCAAGGATTTTTGAGTCAAATTTGGGTGTATCATCTAAATACCACAAAAACGCGTAGCTCCAATATTCATCAGTTTCTTTTTTAGCCCAGCCAGGCGTAAATCTAATATCCTCAACACCTTTGTAAGGTATTGTAGGTGCAAACCCAATGGGAATTAGAAAGCGTTCAACATCCCAACCTTTTGGAGTATCAAGAGTGTAGGGTGCTTCCCATTTTTTCCCGTCAAAATTTGCTTTAGTGTCTTGTCCAGAAACTTTAAAAAAAAGAAAGCAGGTTACTATAATTAATATATTTTTCATTTTGTACGTTTAGCTCAATTTAAATTGCATACATCGTTCGGGACTTGGCGAAGTTCGGGAATTAGTATTTCGTCCACCCCCATTTTGCCAAACCCCTTCGTTGTGTGCAGGGCTTCTTCATCCTGATATCTTTCTCATTAATATTTCAAGTGGTCCTCTGCCAAATTTCTTTGTCCAGAGTACACTAAAAAATATACTGGCTACGAAATAACAAAATGAAAATGTCAAAATGTAAGTAGGTGAAAGTATTTTACCCATTTGTAAATACCCACCTGTATATTTAGAGCCTGTCAGAAATTGAAAAATTAACATTCCAATTGTCAAATGTTGAACATAGTTAGTTAGTGTCATTTTACCTGTGACAGCCAGCCATTTAATAATTATATTTTTCTCAAATTTCTCTCCTATCCAAATACAAAGAGTTATTGCCATTAAAGCAAACGATGCTGTAATTATCATAAATGGTAAGTAAGGTGGGAAATAGTCAAAGTTTATATAGTCCAAAATTTGTCGGTCAAACTGTTTGTATAGTGCGTATTTTCTCAAACCTTCAAAGAGTAAGAAAAAGGTTAAGCCTGCAACAAAAATACGCTTTCTAATTTTTGGTTCATTCCAATTAATTCTGCCAAGCCACATTCCGAGTAAGAAATAGGCAACCCAAGGAAAAATGGAATTCCAACCATTATAAAATGTGTTTCTTAAAAAACCTTTAATTGTCCAAAAATCTGCATATTTAAAAATGGTCATATCCCAACTTGTAAAAATGGGAATGATGAAAAGTAAAATATGAAAAATTAGGATTGCTAAAAGACAACCAATTAAATAATATCTTTTGGGAACAAAGAGAATAAATGCGGCAATGTGCATATAACCTCCATAAAAATGTAAAATGTCGCCTGCCCACCAATTATAAAGCAACAGTCCAAGTGCAAACAAGAACCAAGAACGTTTTAAGATAATTGATTTGTATTTTTCTTTGTCTTGTTGGGAATAGTTTAGGTGATTACTTGTCATTAGTGAAACTCCCATACCTGCACAAATAATAAAAATAGCTGTTGAATTGCCTGTAAAAAGATTTAAAAACTGGCCCGTTAGTGATTTGTCTTGAAAAGAGCCAAAGCAAAAATTGAAGTTCACAATGAACATTCCAAAAATAGCGTAAGCTCTTGCCAGGTCAAAACCTATTATTCTTTGTCGCATCATTAGTCTTTTGATATTTCGTTTTAAGTTTGCTCATGGCCTTGCACACAACGGGCAGGGCTATTTGCTGGTGTGGAAATAGTATTCCGTCCGCCCACAATTCCTGCTGGCCTGCCTGCAGGTTGAAAATATAAAGTTGAAATTAAGAACTAAAACTCAAAGTTGTTTGTAGAGCCCGAATCACAGCCTGGATTTGCATTTGGCTGATGTTTGTTTGTCAAGCCACACTTGCACAAAACCCAATCCTATGTTTACAATTCAATAAATTTACTACACGTTTTACCAATGATGTTTTGAAAGAACAGGGGGCAGAATAAGATAGTCAAACCCAATAAGCAATAAGCTTTTCTAACACGCTTATCCCTGCCACCCTCTTCTTACATTATGCTGTACAGTTCGATGAGCCTTTAAGCTCGTGCTAGGATGATAGCAACGTAAGAATTGTTCTTCCATTCTTTTGGCTAGGCTAATTTACTTAATTATTTACATCAAAAACATGAACAATGAAAGCAATTAAACAACTAACTAAATTGTACTGCGGCATAGATGTGTCAGGCGATACGCTGGATATATGCTATCAAACTGCAGAAGGTGTTTTGGAATGGTGCAAATGTTCCAACGGCGTGTTAGCTGCAGCTTTTGTAGTTCATGAAATTACTTAGGTATTTGCATACTCCAACAATGAAGGCCACCTCCATTGTGGTTAGTTTTCGCTGTATTTATTTGGTGTATTTTTTTATCTGGAAAATAATGTTGTAATATCTGTTTCGCTTTCTCATCTTTTGCCTTAGAACTTGCGGGTTGTCCTTCTGTCCAGTATTTCGCCTCAAACACTGTTTTGTTTGTAATCAAAAAATTAAGATAACTACTAGACGGTACAAAATGAACGGTGTCGCCAACCGAAAAACGTTTTTGTTCAAAAAGAATTTGTTGTGAAAGGAACTTTATTTCGTTATTCTTACTAACTGTGTCTAATGCAAAAGTCATGTAATCAATATCAGGTACTGGCATTTTAACAATAGTGAATGGCTTACCATCTTGATCAGTAGCATTTTTTAAAATTTCGTAGTTTATTTTCATTCTCTCCAGCGTTATTTTTTTAACTGGGTCAATTGCTGCTTCTAAGGAGTCGGGGAAGGAAATTAAAATGGTATTTTCATCTACAAATCGGCAAAATTCATCTAAGTGCCCTTTTACTCCAATGCCAAAATAGTTTTCTGTTATTAATGTTCCCCATCCAGACGGGTCTTCCGCCGCACCCTCTTTTAGCCATATTATCTTTTTTACATTAAGAACCTTTTTTAGTTCAGTTTCCTGCAATTCTTTAGACATAGTTGGATTGCGATGCATGTTTACTGATTCTACTTGTAATATGGTTCCTTTCCCATTTGTTTCAATAGCGCCACCTTCATTAACCATAGAAGAGGTAATTACAGGATATGGAAACGCCTTTAGATGAACGGAAGTGTATAGTTCCCTCTTTTTCTTATCCTTGTCTATATAATTTTTAATTGTAGAATCAAAATACCAGCCATACATATTCCATGCAAAATTTACCAGCTTCTTTTCACCTATTCCATTTTTTAAAAAGATTATCCCGTCACGCTGAGCATAGCTAAATTCAGTTGCGGAAGTCAAAAACTGAATACTATCTAAGTTTACACCAACTGCCGATAATTTCTTTTTGTAAGTTGCCATTGTAGAATCAGAAACAAGGCAGAAAACTTTCATTTCTCTGGCGAGTTCGCTTACCATTTCAAAGCTGGCAGTATCTTCAAGTCCGCCTACAATAACACCTGACTGTGGTTCCCACTCTGCCGGAAGGTAGAATTCAGTTTTGTTTTTAGAGTCACACGAATAAAAAAGTACAAGTATTATGAAGCAAAATAAATAATTCAACTTTTTCATATTTCTGTTGATTAATAGTGACGGTTCTAAGTTACAGCTAACGTACGGGGCTTGCCGCAGGCTGGGTATTGTAGCTGTGTCCGCCCCCATAACGATGCCCATAAAGGAACGTAAATTTTATGAAAACGAAAAGCGAATTATTAAACGGTCAACCCGATAGCCGATGATTAGTAGTGGAGTACTGCTGAAGATAGATTGTCCAGCCCAGCTTGCGACAAACCCTATGTTGGTGGCAGTAGCATTACTCTATAAGTGTTTCTAATTTTGAAATTAATGACGGGAGAAATGAATTTTTTATTTTCCAAACAATTGTGAAGTCAATCCCGAAATAATCATGTACTATGCGATTTCTAAAACCTCTGATTCGATACCAATCAATCTCAGGATGATTTTCTTTGAAATCGTCAGGCAAACGATTTGCTGCTTCTCCAATGATTTCGAAATTTCTGATAACTGCGTCAATGGTCTTTCCGTCTTTAGTGAAATCTTCGAAAGTTAAATTACTTGTGTACTCCAGTATTTTTTTACCACTGTCGATTATATCTTCAACGAGGAGATTTGGTTCTCTTTTAGACATAAATAATTTCAGATTCGAAAGTGCGGTAATATTTTTGTTTTACTCCATTTTTTGAGACTAGGTCAACATTTTTCTTAAGTTTTGTCTCAATATAATCTGCGAGGTCAATAAATTCTATACCAATTGGTTGACTAAAATCGACAATGATATCAACGTCACTTGAAGAGTTAAAATCATCCCGTACAACAGAACCGAATAAGCCAATTGAACTGACATGATATTTGGCAATCAGTTCTGGCTTTAATGTTGTAAGAATTTGCTTTATGGTATTCAAGTCGGTCATGTTGCAAATATAACGAAAGTTTCTATTAGCTATTGCCACCAACGTTTGAGGCTTTGTGCAGTTGGGGAATTGACCAACTGCCCGCCCGGTACTAAAGCTAAATTTATAACTAAAAGCCGAAGTTTAGAACTACTGCCCGGCAGAATTACGTCCGCCGAAACCAAAGCTTGGATATGCACTGCTGCTGATTGGGCTTCCGTCCAGCCCCAATTGCTGCAATACTTTTGTTGGGCGCAGATTTATTCTGAAGCAATAACAATTCCACCAATTGGAAGTGGAGGATTATTCAAATATACTTTAATCCTGGGCGTTAACTTGGTCAATTCTTCGTAGCTGTTAATCTTTGCTGATAATACAAATACGGCTATTGTATATTTTACGAAATTTTGTTGGTGCTGTAAGTTTTTGTCGAAGGTTAAAAGTGAATCAAAGTTATTTTCAATTAAAAGCTTTAAAAGCTCACCATTTTTGATACCGTTCCACTCCTTGTCACGTACCGTGTAAATTTCATGTTCAGGAAAATCGAGTTTGAGACGTTTAGGTAGATTTTCATCAAGCAACAGCAGCATAAAGTTGGTCTAAGTTTTTTGTATTGAATAATTTGTTAGCCCAATCTAATAATGCGATTGCCTGTTCTTTAGTCACAGTCGGAAAGTCTTCGAGAAAGGCGTCCAAAGAAATGCCTGCCTCAAGATGATCAAATAAAGATTCAACGGGCACACGAGTTCCTTTAAAAACAGTCTGTCCACCAAGTATTTCGTTGTCAATTGTGATTAGTTCTCTAATATCCATATCCTAAATTTACGAAAAATATTCAAAAGTAACGTTCTTTAAAATTTGCGCCCAACATGTGCATTGAAGTTATAAGATGCAACTTACAAAAATAAATTGCATTGGAAATCAATATTCCAGCGTTATACTTTTTGTATTGTTCGTTGCGTCAATGCCCGATATTGTTTTTTAAAATTTGTGTAAACCCCACCACCTTGGTAACTGTCTCCACGAACCAGCTTTCAAATTAGTATAAGTTCATCATAACTTTTAGATCCTTCTTTAATTGTAGGACCTAACACACCAATAGTTACCAAAGCCTGGTTATTGCTGGTCAAGCCCGTATTTTGCAAAACCGCGTGTTGTACGCTGCATTGGTCTACCGAAGATTAAGCAATTTTTAATTTCCTTTTAGGGAGCTGAACATTAAAATTCACTTTTGCATGTAAAGCATTAAACACTTTGATTACAGTGTCAAACCTAGCATTTGTGAAGTTGTTTTCTAATTTTGAAATCTGCGCTTTCTGAACACCAACTAGTTGTCCGAGTTGTTCTTGAGTTAAGTTATGATGAAGTCTTGCCTCTTTAATTGCATTTCCCAATAGATCAAGCTTAAGCTCATGTTCAAAAGTATCTCTAGCTGATGTCCCAATTTTCCCCACATGCTTGTCTATCATTGCGTCAAGGGAAACGGTTTTCATTTTTTTCTTGGTCTGCATAATTTATTATTTTTTTTGAGCTAAATATTGTTGTCTTATTTTTTCGGCTTTATCCAAGTCTGCTTGGGGTGTCTTACCTGTTTTTTTTATGAGGCCATGAGTTGCAAGAACCAAAGTATTTTGTCCATGTTTTTTATCCCAAAAAGCGAAAAGCCGATAATAAGTCTTATTGTATAAAGTCCTGAATTCCCAAATGGTATCTGTCAACTTTTTGAACAATTCTGGGTCATTCTTTAGTTGTGCCTTTCTAATGTTATAGTAAATCTTCGTTTGAGCTTTATTGTCTAACTGCTCCATAAATTCCACAGCTTCCGGTAAAAAATCAACATGAAACTTCTCAACCATTTAGTAATTTTTGGTAAAGATAGAAGTTTCCTTTTAAAGAAACAAGCGGAAATTATAAACGTGATGAAAATGTAGTGTACAACGTTCACGGCTTTGCGAAGTACGGGAATTCGTAGCTCGTCAGCCTGGCTGTGATGTAAGTTATAAAACGCAATTTAAAAATTTGCAAAAATATTTCTTAATAAACGGTCAGCCCATGACTAAAGTACAATATAGTTACCAAAGCCTGGTT
>CANNJE010000110.1 GCA_947504605.1 Chitinophagaceae bacterium | reverse complement strand
CGGAAGTATTAGCTCACTTATTAAAATATGATAGTGCACAGGGGCGTTTTGGTCAGAATGTAACACATACAGAAAATTCAATCGTTGTAAACGGTGATGATATAAAGATATATGCACAAAGAGATCCTTCTCAAATTCCATGGGGAGCACACGATGTAGATGTTGTTATTGAAAGTACAGGTTTCTTTACTGATAAAACAAAAGCTGAAGCACATTTAACCGCAGGAGCTAAAAGGGTTGTAATCTCTGCTCCAGCAACAGGCGATTTGAAAACAGTGGTATTTAATGTAAACCATGCCATTCTTGATGGTACAGAAACTATCATTAGTTGTGCAAGCTGTACTACCAACTGTCTTGCTCCAATGGCAAAAGTTTTGAATGATCAATATGGTATTGAAACAGGGTTTATGACTACGATTCATGCTTACACCAATGATCAGAATACATTGGATGCTCCTCATCCAAAAGGCGATCTTCGCAGGGCAAGAGCAGCAGCAGCCAACATTGTTCCAAACAGCACCGGTGCTGCTAAAGCAATTGGTCTTGTTTTGCCTGAGTTAAAAGGAAAATTAGATGGCAGCGCTCAAAGAGTACCAACTATTACAGGTTCATTAACTGAGTTGACAAGTATTTTGGGCAAAAAAGTAACCGTTGAAGAATTGAATGCTGCTATGAAAGCCGCAAGCAATGAAAGCTTTGGTTATACCGAAGATGAAATTGTAAGTTCAGATATCATTGGAACTAACTTTGGTTCTTTGTTTGATGCTACTCAAACAAAAGTGATCACAGTAGGTGATAAACAACTGGTAAAAACAGTGAGTTGGTATGATAATGAAATGAGTTATGTAAGTCAGTTGGTTCGCACTGTAAAACATTTTGCAGGGTTAATCTCTTAATAAAACAAATTTATTGAACATACAATGCTGTTTTGGAATTTTGCCAGCTTATAAGCGAGTGCTGCTAAACAGTTGTATAATTAGTTCTTTACTTCATTAATAAATTCAAGGCTCTCGTAACTGAGAGCCTTGAATATTTTATAACCCTTAAATAAGTTCCCCGCATTTGGGGCAAGCCTATTATGAGCAATTTTTCAAATCACAACTTCAAAGGCGAAAAAGCATTGGTACGTGTTGATTTTAATGTTCCCTTGGACGAAAACTTCCATATCACTGATGATAATCGCATGACTGCAACCATACCAACTATCAAAAAAATATTGAATGATGGGGGAAGTGCTATTTTAATGAGTCATTTTGGTCGTCCAAAAGATGGTCCTACAGATAAATATTCATTAAAACATTTGGTAAAACACCTGAATGAATTATTAGGAGCAGATACAAAAGTGTTTTTTGCCAATGATTGTATTGGAGAGCAAGCCTATTTAACAGCATCTATGTTGCGTAGTGGAGAAGTGCTGCTTTTGGAAAATCTTCGTTTTTATAAAGAAGAAGAAAAAGGCGATGAAGCCTTTGCGGAAAAATTATCAAAACTGGGAGATGTTTATGTAAATGATGCATTTGGTACTGCACACCGGGCGCATGCATCAACAGCTGTGATTGCAAAATATTTCGAAGCTGATAAAAAAATGTTTGGCCTGCTGATGGAATCTGAGGTTAAAAGTGCTGAAAAGGTATTACATGAGTCAGAAAAACCTTTTTGCGCAATCATTGGCGGAGCTAAAGTTTCTGATAAAATCCTGATCATAGAAAATTTGCTGGAAAGAGCTACCGATATCATTATTGGCGGCGGAATGGCATACACTTTTCTGAAAGCAAGAGGGGGTAAAATAGGCAACTCTTTGTGCGAAGATGACCGCTTGGAAACAGCATTGGAAATTCTGGAGAAGGCAAAACAAAAAAACGTGAGCATTCATTTGCCGGAAGATTCTGTTATTGCCGATAAATTTGCAGCAGACGCTAATACAGAAATCTGTTCAAGCGATGCCATTCCTGATGGTTGGATGGGACTTGATATTGGTCCGAAAGCGGTAGGAGTCTTCAGCGAAGTAATTAATAAGTCTAAGACGATACTATGGAATGGGCCGATGGGTGTTTTTGAAATGGAAAAATTTCAGAACGGAACCAAAACAATCGCATTGGCTGTAGCTGAAAGTACATCTAATGGTGCGTTTAGTCTTGTTGGTGGCGGTGATAGTGTGGCGGCTGTTAATAAATTTGACTTGGCTGATAAAGTAAGTTATGTGAGTACCGGTGGCGGTGCCATGCTCGAATATTTTGAAGGAAAAGTATTGCCGGGGATTGCTGCAATCAAAGGATAAGTATTTATAAAAAACTTTTAGAGCCGTCCTTTAAAGACGGCTTTTTTTATAAAGCAGTATGAAGGGAAATAGTAAAAAAATAGTTGGCAGATTATTAACTAAAAAATCATTTTTATTGCTGTATAAATCATTATTTTTACTAATAAATCATAAAACAAAAAAACATGAAAAATATAACGACTTGGGTGATTTTAGGAATTCTTGCATTAGTACTTTTTATGGGATGCAACGGCTATAATGGTCTTGTAAAACAAGACGAAAGCGTTAAAAAAGCCTGGAACAACGTTCAGACAGAATACCAAAATAGGTCTGACCTTGTTGGGAATCTTGTGAACACCGTAAAAGGCGCTGCAAATTTTGAGCAAAAAACGCTTACCGATGTTATCGAAGCAAGATCTAAAGCAACCAGCGTAAATATCAATGCAGACAATCTTACTCCCGAAAAAATTGCAGAATTTCAGGCTGCACAGGGACAGTTAACAGGAAGTCTTAGCAGGTTGTTGGCAACAGTAGAAGCTTACCCAACATTAAAAGCTACTGAGAATTTTACAAAACTACAGGGTCAGTTAGAAGGAATAGAGAATAGCATCAAAAATTCAAGGAAGATATTTAACGACGAAATCAATATTTACAATACCAAGGTTAGATCATTTCCAATGAATATACTTGGAGGTATTTTTGGTTTTAAATCTAAAGAAGGATTTAAAGCAGATGCGGGTGCTGAAAAGAAAGTGGATGTGAATTTTGATGACATGAAAAAATAATGCGTAAAATTTCGCAGCTATTTAGATGAATAAAAAAAAATATTCCATTTTTATTATAGGAGCCTTATTGGTTGTGATGGGCATTTGGCTCGTCACAACTTTTAATGATTTTGTAAAAAAAGACGAAAAAGTAATACTTCAATGGAATGAAGTGCAAAATTCCTATCAGAGAAGATTAGACCTGATTCCAAATCTTGTTAATATTGTAAAGGGGGGGGCTGACTTTGAGCAAACCACTTTACAAAAAATAACAGAAGCAAGAAGTAAGGCCTCCTCTATAAATGTTTCCACCACAAAAGTGGATGCAACTACATTTAATGCTCAAAGTGAGGCACAGGACGAATTGGCTGCTGCAGCCAACCGTTTGCTTATTACAATAGAAAAATATCCGGAGCTTCAGGGAGCAAAGGCCTTTTCAGGGTTGCAGACTCAATTGGAAAGGACTGAGCTAAGGATAAAAATAGCGAGGAAAGATTTTAATGCTGCTATTGCAGATTATAATAAAACTGTAAAGTCGTTTCCTGCAAAATTAGTTGCCGCAGTTTTTGGCTTCCCGGCCAAAGAAGGATTTCAGTCTGATGCAGGCGCAGACAAATCAGTTGAAATAAAATTTTAACATGGGCCTATTCTCTATTTTTAGTAAAAAATCAATGTTCACTGAGGGCGAAAACCAAAGAATAATCTCGGCTATTCGCAGTTGTGAGCAAAAAACAAGTGGCGAAATAAGGGTTTATATCGAAGCTAAAAATCCGTATGTAAGTACGATTGAAAGAGCGGTGGAGGTTTTTGCAAAACTTAAGATGGGAGAAACCGAACATCGCAATGCTGTTTTGTTATATATCGCATACAAAGATCATGAATTAGCTCTTTTTGGGGATGCAGGAATTTATGAAAAAGCAGGTAAGGATTTTTGGGAAGCGGAAGTAAAAAAAATGATCGCTAAATTTAAAGACAATAAATTGTCGGAAGGTATTATACAATGTGTACTGGAAGTTGGAGAAGCTTTACATACTTCCTTCCCTTACACGGCTACGGAGGATAAAAATGAACTGCCGGATGATATTGTATTTGGGAAATTATAATTAACAGCAAAAGTGAAAAAACAATCAATACATAACAGTTATAAAAAGGGAATACTCCTTTTGTTTGCTGTATTTTCTTTTATTCTGGTTTTTGCTCAAAATGGATTTAATCCAGAAGAACTGCTGAAACCAAGAACAGGTAAACAATCGCTGGTAAATGATTTTGCAAATATTCTTACACCCGAACAGAAGCAGGCGCTTGAAAACAAACTAGTAGCCCTTGATGACAGTACTTCTACACAAATATCTGTTGTGATTGTTCCTACCATAGGAAGTTATACTATCAGTGATTATAATGTTGAACTAGCAAGGGCATGGGGCGTTGGGAGTAAGCAAAATAACAATGGGGTAGTATTGCTAATTGCAAAGGATGACAGAAAGTTGGATATTACTGTTGGGTATGGTTTAGAAGGAGTGTTGCCTGATGTTACTTCAAAATCTATTATTGATGATATTATAGTCCCCAACTTTAAAGGTAATGATTATTATAGGGGAATTGATGAAGGTACGGATGCCATTATTGCTGCAGTTAAAGGTGAGTATAATACACCTAGAGCAAAAGCCGGCAAAGGGATTTCTGGTGGTAAAATAATTTTTGGAATAATCATGTTCATCCTGTTCATACTCCTTTCGTCCAGAGGGGGAGGAGGAGGTGGCGGATCATTTATGAGCAGCCGGGGTGCGATGCCATTTATATTGGGCAGTCTTCTTGGAAGTGGAGGCCGAGGTGGTGGAGGATTTGGAGGAGGAGATAGTGGCGGCGGAGGGTTTGGTGGATTTGGAGGAGGCAGCTTCGGCGGCGGCGGATCCAGTGGCAGCTGGTAAAAATTATAAATAGTATCCAACAATATTTAAAACAAAAGCGGCTTCTTATTGAAGCCGCTTTTGTTTTATCAAAGATTTATCTGTCTAAAAATTATTTAAATACCGAATTAATATAAGTTTCAACCGCTGCACCTTTTGCCTTGATGATTTTGTCGAAAGTCTTTTTATAAGTAGGATCAACAAAAGACCTGAATTGTTCAGGAATTAGATTTCTGAAATCCATCATGTAATCTATGCCCGTCTTAATTTTAGCGATATCATTTATTTTGGCAAGGTATCCGCCAAATTTTTCAGTCATCTGAACTTTTTCCTGTGTTGCAGCTGCGTTTTTATATGCATTCGCAATAAAATCAAAATCAGCTTCTGTACCTTGCGATATCAATATATCGGTAATTGTTGTGCCTAATGCACCCTTTGCGTTAAGGCTATATTTTTTTGCAAGATTATATGCATTGGCTGCATCTAGCGCAACCAAGCCTTTAAGCGCAGCCCCTGCCACACTATAAGAAGAGTCAGTAACTGCAGCCTGATAAATAGGAAGATATTTAGCATCTCCATTTTTTGCCAGGTAACTTATAGCCGCCGCTTTTGTTTTTTTATCAGCATCTTTTTTGGCAATACCTTCAATGGTTTCCAAAACAACCCCATCTTTCTTGTATGGAGTAGCTGCTATTTTTTGCATGGTATATTGTCTTAAATCTGCAAACTTATCATTCAATCCTTTTGATAATTCAGGCATAGATTTTTTGGCAAAGAAGTCAAGCGCTTCTCTTCTGTCAAGATATGTTTTAGCATATTTCCACTGAGTCAATATATTTTCTTCTGATTTGTTATCAGTTTTTTCTGCTAATAAAATTTTATCGGCATCTACATTGATTAATTCAGGTTTGCTGCTGTAGGGGAAAGAGAAACTATCCAGTTTGTTTTCTATCCATACATTTTGTCTCACTTTGTTGCCCCCGGTATAAATATCAATAGCGATTGGTAGTTTAAAAACCTTGTCAGATTTTTGTGTTTGTTCTACATAAACTTTTGCTACACCCGGCACATCGTAGTTATAAGTTATTTTTAATTTTGGGTGTCCACTACCATAATACCATTGATTCCAGAACCAGTTTAAATCTTTTCCGGTTACTTCTTCAAATGCAAGACGTAATTGCGCTGCTTCGCCAGCTTTGTATTTATTGGTAGTTAAATAATTATTTAAAGATTTAAAGAAAGCGTCATCACCTACGTAATTACGCAGCATATGTAAAATACGTCCTCCTTTATTATAACTTACTGCATCAAACATGTCTTCTTTGTTTGAATAATGAAAACGCACAAGATCTTTTTTATCACTTCCACTCATGATATAACCTTGCATATCCTCAAAATTGTGCGCATCTGCATAATCTTTTCCGTATTTGTATTCATCCCATAAGTATTCGCTGTAATTAGCAAAACTTTCATTTACCGTAAGGTTGCTCCAGCTTTCTGCAGTAACCAGATCGCCAAACCATTGGTGAAACAATTCGTGTGCAATGGTTTCTTCCCATATATTTCCATCTGCCAGCTGCCTGTTGTTTTGATAAGCGCTCTCCTGATGAAGGGTAGCGGTTGTATTTTCCATTGCGCCACTTACATAATCTCTTCCTACAATTTGTGCATATTTAGCCCAAGGATAATCAACTCCAAGCTTCTCAGAAAAGAATTTAATCATTTCAGGCGTATTGCCGAAAATACCTTTGGCATAAGGTGCGAAGGATTTTTCTACGTAATAACTTACTTCTTTGCCTTTATAAGGAACGTCTTTAATAACGGCATAATCGCCCACTCCCATAAAGAAAAGGTAAGGAGAATGCGGTTGGTCCATTTTCCAATAATCGGTACGGGTGCCGTCAGTATTCTTTTTCTGGCTTTTTAATAAGCCGTTACTGAGTGTTACATATTTGGAAGGAACCGTCATGTAGATTTCTTCTGTTGTCTTTTGATTAGGTTTATCAATCGTTACAAACCAAACACTGTTGGCTTCTGTTTCACCCTGTGTCCATATTTGTGTGGGTTTATCTTTTTCCTCTCCTTTTGGATTAATGAAATATAAGCCCTTGGCATCTGTGATTGCAGCGCTGCCTTCTACTTTAAGTTCATTGGGTTTACTCACGTATTCGATATAGAGCGTGTAGCTGTCATTTCTGGTATAGGTTTTATCCAGTTTAATGTTTAGCTGCATACCGTCGTAGGCATATTTTAATTTAGCCTTTTCGATTCCTTTTACAACCGATACTTCTTTGATTTCCATTCCTTTAGCATCCAGTAAAACTGAGTCGGAAGGATAGAAGTGGGGTTTTAAAGTCAACCACTCTTTACCATAGAGGAAAGATTTATCATAATCAAATTTTACGTCGAGTTTGGTATGAACCAGGTTGGTGATTCTGGCATAACTTTCTCTGTACACTTTTTTCCATGAAGTATCTGCTATTTCTTCATTTTGCTGAGCCCATCCCAATGTTGGTAAAGCTGCAATGGCAAACATTAATGCAATTCGTTTCATATTTTATATTTCAATTTTGCGTAAAAGTAAAAGTAGATTTGTTCTTATACTGTTAATTTTTTATAAATGGCAAATAACCCATTAATGTTTAGCTTTGTAATCAAAGAAATTTTTAATGAGACGCTTATATATATTCTTGTTTTTATCACTTGTTGGGCTTGTTTCTACAGCTCAGCAATTTCATTTTGTTTACCTGCAAACGGATAATAAGCAGCCATTTTATGTTAGGATAAACGAAAAGCTCTACAGTTCCTCCGCTTCAGGTTATGTGGTAATCCCAAAACTAATTGAAGGTACTCATACAATAACCGTTGGATTTCCAAAAAACGAGTGGCCTTCTCAAAATATTGCGATCAAAGTGGCTAATAAAGATCAAGGTTTTTTATTAAAAAACTTCGAAAGCAAGGGCTGGGGTTTATTTAATTTGCAGACAATGGAAGTTGTGACCTCTACCAATGAAGTGTCGAATCAGCCTACAATTATCAGCGAACGGTCGAACGATCAGTTTTCAAGTGTACTGGCAGATGTGGTAAATACGCCCTCTATAAAAGAAGTGAAAAAAGAAGTTGTGCAAACTGAAATTGTGCAAAAATCAGTTGAAGTTAAAAAAGAAGCTTTAGTAATTATTGAAGAAAAGAAGCCGGACCCTGCCAGTATTCAAAAGGTTTTTTCGGCAAAAGATACAGATGGATTGGCAATGGTTTACGTGGATAAACAGTCTTCAGGAATTGATACCATCCAAATTTTTATACCACAGGATCAGGTTAGCAATGAAGCAACCCCTGTTATTGTTGTTAAAGATACTACTGTGGTTACTGAAAAGAAGCCTGAATCAAGCACAGCTCCCACTAGCACTAAGGTCAATCCTAAATTTATTGAATTAGAATTACCCAATCCAAACACAGTTACCAGTCAGGATTCTGCAAAACAAACAATACAGGAGGCAGAGAAGGATAAAGTTGTTGTAAAATCGGCAGCTGTTCTAACGATGATCAACTCAGACTGTAAGTTAATAGCTACAGAGGATGATTTTTTTAAGGTTAGAAAAAAAATGACTGCCGAAAAGAACGAGGAAGGAATGGTTACAGTGGCTAAAAAAATGTTTAAGCAAAAATGTTTCAGTACCGAGCAGATAAAGAATTTAAGCGGTTTGTTCTTAAAAGAGGAAGAAAAGTATCATTTTTTTGATGCAGCTTATCCTTTTGTGCACGATAGTCAGCAATTTAAGCTGTTAGAATCCCAACTAACAGATCCGTATATTATTACCCGTTTCAGGGCCATGCTTAGAAATTAATATCATTAGTATGCCCCGTTATTTTATAGAAGTTGCATATAAAGGAACAAATTATGCAGGGTTTCAAAAACAAGACAATGCCAAGACAATACAGTCGGAGGTAGAAAAAGCACTTGCTATATATTTTAGAATAGACTTTAATCTTACAGGTTCTTCCAGAACAGATGCCGGTGTACATGCAAGGCAGAATTTTTTCCATTTTGATACGGATGTTTTACAGAATCAGGCGGATTTGTCAAAACCGGTTTATCACCTCAATGCCATACTACCTCCTGCTATTGTAGTTAAATCAATTATACGAGTGAAGGATGATGCTCATTGTCGTTTTGATGCCATTTCCAGAACTTATGAATATGTAGTTTATCAAAACAAGGATCCTTTTCTTCAGGAAATGGGTTACTTCTATCCTTATTATGTAGATATTGTTTTGCTGCAACAGTTTGCGACGGAATTAATGCAGCATACAGATTTTGAAAGCTTTTCTAAAAAGAATACCCAGGTGCACACATTTAATTGTAGTATCCGTAGTTGCGAATGGAGTATAGAGGATGGCTGTTTGATATACAGGGTAACTGGCAATCGTTTTTTGAGAGGAATGGTAAAAGGGATGGTAGGAACAATGTTGCGGTTGGCACTTAAAAAGCAGTCTGTCGAACAATTTCGCACTATTCTTGTATCAAAAAACCCTGCAATGGTTGATTTTGCTGTGCCCTCACATGGGTTAACCCTGCGGGAGGTTAACTATAAATAGTTCAGATCTTCTTTAAGTAGTTTAATATTATGCATATATATTTAAAATATATAGCTAAACTTTAGTTTTCTGTAATGCTCCACGGTATTGCTTTTCAAGCTTTTATCTTTTTAAAATGAAATCAAAAAGCAAAAAATAATTGAAATTAATTTTGGAGAGAAACAATTGCCCCTTATCTTTGCCGTCCGCAATTAAAAAACGGAAAAAAAAGTTCTTTAAATCTCTCAAAATTTCTTCCAATAATTTTCTAAAAAAGTTTAGGAAAGGGGAAGAAAGATTTGGTTGATTAGACAGATGTAGTTACTTTTGCAACCCCAATCAAAAAGG
>CANNJE010000109.1 GCA_947504605.1 Chitinophagaceae bacterium | reverse complement strand
TTCTGTAAAGTCTTTCCACATGCTGCTTTGAGTAAACCCTGCCCAATATAGAGGCACGGCATAAAATACGATACCCAATGTTCCTAACCAGAAATGGTTATTGGCTAATTTCTTAGAATATAATTGTGTGCCGAAAATACGTGGCATTAGCCAGTATAAAACACCAAACGTAAGCATACCATTCCATCCCAATGCTCCTACGTGAACGTGTGCTACGATCCAGTCTGTGTAATGTGCAATGGCACTTACACTTTTTAGCGAAAGCATTGGACCTTCGAAAGTACTCATACCATAAGCAGTAACAGCTACCACCATGAATTTTAAAATAACATCATCTCTAACCCTGTCCCATGCTCCACGAAGCGTAAGTAATCCATTGATCATACCACCCCAACTTGGAAAAATTAGCATAGCAGAAAAAACCACACCCAGCGACTGTGCCCAGTTAGGCAGTGCTGTGTAAAGTAAATGGTGAGGCCCTGCCCATATATATAAAAAGATAAGCGACCAAAAGTGAATAATAGAAAGACGGTAAGAATACACCGGGCGATTAGCTGCCTTTGGCATAAAATAATACATCAACCCCAGGTATGGAGTGGTTAGAAAGAATGCAACCGCATTATGACCATACCACCATTGTACCAATGCATCTTGCACACCAGCATACCAACTGTAACTATGAACAAAACTATAAGGCAATTCGATAGAACGAACGATATGCAAAACTGCAACCGTAACGAAAGTTGCTATATAAAACCATATAGCAACATACAAATGCTTTTCTCTTCTTTTAATAATGGTACCAAACATATTAATACCAAAAACAACCCAAATAAGGGTGATGGCAAGATCAATAGGCCAAATCAACTCGGCATATTCTGCACCGTTGGTAAGACCTAAAGGCAAAGTAACAGCTGCTGCTACTATAATAAGTTGCCAGCCCCAGAAATGTATTTTACTCAATACATCACTAAACATCCTTGCTTTCAACAACCTTTGTAAGGAATAATATACTCCCATAAAGATACCGTTGCCTACAAAGGCAAAAATTACAGCATTGGTATGTAAAGGACGAAGCCTTCCAAATGTACCGAACTCGGTTACATTCAACTGTGGAAATACCAATTGTAATGCTACAATCAATCCAACTAGCATGCCTACCACACCCCACAAAATGGTGGCATAAGCAAAGTTTTTGACTGTTTTGTTGTCGTAATAAAATTTCTCTACCTGCATTTTTAAGATTTGTTTTGGTTAGTTTTTTTTTCGGTTGTTGATTCTTTCGGTTGATTTTCAAAAAGCATACGGATGGAAGGAGTATAATCGTCATCAAACTGTCCATTTCCAACGCTCCAAATAAAAGCTGCAAGGAAACTACCAGCAACAAACAGACTAATCCCTATTAAAATAAACAATGCACTCATCAATATACTTTTATGTTATTCAAATATAGAATTCCCCTTTTGACAGAAATCTGACAATTCACAAATCAATACATGATATTAATCAGTTTGTTTATAATCCTTTGCGTTTTGCCACCCAAGAGGTCAACAAAGTAACAAGTAATACAATACTGATACTGCTTGCCGGCATTAAAATCGCTGCAACAATAGGCGCAAGTTTACCCTGTACGGCAAAGGAAACCCCCACCACGTTGTACATAATTGACAATATGAAACAAATCATCACTATGTTCTTCCCCGCTTTTGCATAATCAATAAAAGAAGCAAGTTTATTTAGTACCGCTCCATCCATGATAGCATCACAGGCAGGAGAAAAACGTGCAGCATCATCACTTACTGCTATTCCGGTATCCGCTTGCATGAGCGCCCCTGCATCATTTAAACCATCCCCCACCATCATTACATTTTGATGTTTCTGTTGTAATTCCTTTATATAGGCAAGTTTTTGTTGGGGGGTAATATTAAAAAACAAAGGTGCCCGTGGGCCAAAAATTTGTGTTAGGTTATTTTTTTCGGCATCATTATCTCCAGACAGCACATGCAGCCTAAATTTATTTAGCTGTAGTTTGGTAGAAAGTTCTTTAAAACCGGGCCGGTAATGGTTGCCAATTTCATAAAAGCCTTTATAGGTATCATTAATTTTTACAAACACACAAGAGCTCGTTTGAGCATGTTCCTGATTGGCCACATCCACAAAACTTGCACCACCTAATTGTACCCTCGCTCCTTCCATCTCTGCAACAAGCCCTTTGCCTGCAGTTTCTGAAAAATACAGCATTTCAGGTGCTTGTTTAAAATGATCTGTACGCAGGTGGGAGGCAAGAGAGCTACTAAGTGTATGGGACGATTGCATAGCAGCTGTACAAACCCACTCCTCTTCTGCGGAAGACAAACTGGTTCCTTTAAACTGAACCAGTGCATTGCCCGTATCTGTGATTGTACCTGTTTTATCAAATACAATATGCTGCACTTTCGCAATAGATTCGATAACTGAAGCATTTTTCAGGTACAATTTATTTTTACCAAAAATGCGCAGCATATTACCAAATGTAAACGTAGCTGATAATAATAATGAACAAGGGCAAGCAACAATAAGAACTGCTGTTACAACAGGCAATATTTTAGCAGGATCGTTGATCCACCAATAAATGGCCCCACCGATAGCAATACTAAAAAGCACTGCAGTAAAATACCTGCTCCATGGATGAATAAAAGACTGCTCCTTATTTTTCGACTTCCCAAAAACATCGTTGTTCCATAACTGTGTGATATAACTCTGCGATGGTTCTTTTACTACCCTCAACTGTATAGCTCCTCCTTTCTGTTTACCACCCGCAAAAAGCAACTCCCCATTTTTTTTATTAACCGGAATATTTTCACCACTCACAAAACTATAGTCAATATTGGCAGTGCCCTGAAGCAACACTGCATCGGCAGGAATCATTTCTTCATTTCGTATAATAATAATTTCCCCTTTCTGCAAACGTGTTACCGGAATATTTTCCTCCTTAAAGTCTTTTAAAACGGTCACACCTAGTGGAAAGTAGGATTTATATTGCCTGTCGAAGGAAATAGCATCGTAAGTCTTATGCTGGAACCAACGGCCAATAAGCATAAAAAAGATGATACCTGTACCCGAATCAAGATATCCTGCTCCGTTACCGGAAATGATTTCATAATAACTGCGCCCAAAAGTGATTACGATGGCAAGGGCAATTGGGGCATCTATATTTATAATTCCCTGCCTAAGCCCTTTCCATGCAGCTACAAAAATAGATTTAGCGCCAAAAATAAGTACAGGCAATGATAGCCCCAGTATAATCCAGCTAAAGGTTTCTTTTAGCCCCTGCTGCTCTATTTCTCCCCCCGAAAAATATTCAGGAAAACTCAGCATCATAATGTTACTAAAACAAAAACCAGCTACACCCAGTTCAGCTATTTTTTGATGATTGTAAGTTGATTTTTTCTTTGGAGCTGCATCATTCAAGCTGATAGCTGGCTCATACCCAATAAATGCCAATAATTCCACTATTTTACGCAACGATATAATGGTTGGATCGAAACTGATAAAAACTTCTTTTCTTTCAAAATGAGCTTGAGAACGGGTCACACCTTCTTCAATCCTGTGCAGATTTTCTAATAAAAAAATACAGGAAGAACAATGCATTTGTGGAAGACTGAAAGTTACATTCATTTGCCCCTCACTCCTAAACTGAACCAATTGATCAATGATGGATTCGTCTTCCAGATAGGCAAAACGACTGCTTACAAACTTGCCTTTAGCCTTTATACCGGGCGACTGATCGATATTATAATAAGTACATAGGTCATTTTCATTCAGCAGCATATACACCTGACGGCATCCTGTACAGCAAAAATGGTGATTGTCTTCAACAATTACTTCATCGCAGGCTTCTCCGCAATGATAACAGGCTGTATGAGTATTGATATCTTGTTTAATAATCTATTGGTTTTGAGCAAATCTAAAAGAACTTTATCTTTCAAATAATGATGATTGTCAAAAACGGTACTGACAGGAGTCATATTTACCTACTTTAAAATCTGTCATTCTATTGGCTGATTCCCGTCATAGTTTATTTTAAAGTTCGATTTAACTTTATAGTATAAAATATGGATTATGAAAACAATATTAGTTCCCAGCGACTTTTCTCCCAATGCAAATAAGGCTTTAAACTATGCTGCTCAAATCGCAAAACTATCCGGTGCTTCCATCATCATTGTGCATGTAACGGATCTTACACATGCCTCCATGAATGAAAATGTGATTTTACCTGAAAGTTTTGATAAAGAAATTATTGATAGTGCTAATCAGAAATTAGACATTTTGGTTACTGCCACACAAGAAATAACCAATGGTAAAGTAGAGAAACAATTGTACAATGGTTTTATTACTGATGCTTTACAACAAGCAGCCAAAGAGAACAAGGCAGATCTTATTATCATGGGAACACTGGGAGATTCCGGGGTTCGTGAAAAACTTTTCGGAAGTATTACAGCAAAAATAATCAGCCATGCAGGAGTGCCGGTACTCGCTATTCCGCTACTCTACGAATGGGAACCTCCTCAAAATATTTTACTGGCTATTAACCATTTTAAAGAATCACCTGAACTTTTGAAACCACTCATTTGGATAGCCGGATTATTGAAAGCAACTGTAAATGTGACGGTATTTACAGATGTGGATGATGCAGATGCTGTTGATTTTCTTCAAAACAAAAGAGATATTGAACTCTTCTGCAGCAATATGCAACATGCAAACCCTCAATTAAAAGTGCTGGCAGCTCCGGTATATGGAAATCATTTTGAAGAAGCCATCACCAACTACATTGCTTCCAACAAAACAGACCTACTGGGTATGATTACACATAAAAGAAATTTTTTAGAGAGTATCTTTAACAGGAGTATGACTAAAAAAATGAGTTACCATACCAATATTCCTTTGTTATCTATTCCTGTTCATTAATTTTTCAACCTGCATAATAAAAAAACATGTCAACAATACTTGTCCCTACAGATTTCTCAAAAAATGCAACCGCAGCATTGCGCTACGCAATAAGACTAAGCAAACAAATGAAAGCAGAGCTGATTGTTTTTCATTGTTCCCATATTTCAGCTTATGCTTTATCAGCTGCAGCTACTGAAGAACAAATGTCTCTTTTACTTAGGGAAGACGAATCCAATAAAATGGAAAAACTTCAGGAAGAAGTTACAAAAGCATACAAATACCTGGAGATAGATAAAATACCAGCTACTACAAGATGTGTGGTCGCCTATACTCCCATGCTGATAGAAAAAACACTCGAAATTGCTAAGGACAATAATGTTGAACTTATAGTAATGGGAACACATGGAGCTTCTGGTATCACCAAATTCTTTTTCGGCTCCAATACGTCGATTATGATTTCCAAATCAGATATACCTGTTCTGGCTATCCCGGCTAATTATAAATTTACAGTACTTGAGAACATTGTTTTTGCATCTGACCTAGAAAAACTCAGTTCAGAATTGAATAAACTTATTCCATTTGCACAAGCAACAAAGTCTAAAATAAATGTACTGTATCTAGATTACGGTATTGATGGGGATAATAGTAAAGTATTAAAAGCAACCGAGTCCATAAAAAAAGCAGCCTATAAAAAAATAAAACTGGATACTCAAAAAGCCAATATTGAAACAAGCTTAGTAGATCAGGTTAAAAAATATATTTCCAAAAACAAGCCACAATGCCTCGTCATGTTTACAAGAGAAAGAAGCCTATGGGATCGGCTATTTCTTAAAGGCAGTAAAACTGAAGATATGTCTACCTCGCTCAGCATACCGCTTTTAAGTTATAAAAAAGTATAAAAGTCAAATAATATAAAATAATATACAGCGCAAACGGGTATAAAAGCAGTGCTTTTATACCCGTTTGTTTATCTTGCCCTAAAATAAATAAATGATGAAGAGATTTCCTGGAACAATGGGTAAATTTAGATTAATTGGTATAATGGAAGGTATTTCATACTTGATTTTGCTCTTGATAGCCATGCCACTAAAATATCTTGCCGGACAACCCAATGCCGTAAAATACTTCGGATGGGCCCATGGTGTTTTATTTGTTTTATTTGGCTTTTTCCTGATCAAAGTTTGGATAAAATACAAATGGAGTTTTGGTAAAACAACCGGTGCATTTATTGCCTCCTTATTGCCATTTGGCACTTTTGTTTTAGATAAAAATTTGAAGAAGGAATATCCTCAAGGATAATATTTTTTTTCATTTACGTTTGTATAAAACGATACTTTTCGTTTATTCTTACTGAACATTAAATCATTAATACCGATCACTTTTAATAAAAGTGATCGGTATTTTTTTGCCCAAATATTGTCAGCTTGAAGTAAAATTAAATTATTACAAGTATTTAAATACTTTTATTAAACAATAACAACTACCTTTACTTAAATAAAATACTAAACCAAATAAAATGCAAACTTTAGAAGAAAATATTTTAGACGTAACATTGCTGGAACCAAGGCAAAAGCATCCCACCATTTTTGCTAGATTTGATGAACTGGCAGAAGGCGAAAGTTTAACTATACACAATGACCATGACCCAAAACCACTGTACTACCAACTTTTAGGCGAAAGAGGTAATATATTTATCTGGAAATATTTGGAGCAGGGACCGGAAAACTGGAAGGTGCAGATGACAAAACATACTATTGGTGAAAATGAAGAAACAATTGGTGAAATTGCAACGAAAGATTTACGAAAGGCTAAGATTTTTAAAAAGTATGGTATTGATTTTTGCTGCGGTGGTAAAAAAACATTAAAGGAAGCATGTGCAAAAAAAGGACTGGATATCACTAAAATTGAACAAGAATTGCAAGAAGCTGATACAAATACACGCCCGATTCCTTATGGAGACTGGAGTTTATCTTTTTTAGCAGACTATATAGTGAATACACACCACAGTTATGTAACACAAACCCTCCCTGATTTATGCGGGTATGCTGCTAAAGTTGCAAAAGTTCATGGCCAAAATCAACCCGAATTATTGAGGATCAATGAACTGGTTAAGGAAATAAATGCAGAATTAATGTCACACATGCAAAAAGAAGAAAAAGTACTGTTCCCTTATATTAAAGAATTGGAAACTGTTCATGCGGGTGAAAAACCAATGCATGCCGCTCAATTTGGCACCGTGCAGGCACCCATTAATATGATGGAAATGGAACATGAAGTAGTAGGAAAAAATCTTGCAGAGATCAGAACCTTAAGCAACAATTATACATTACCCGAAGATGCCTGTGCAAGCTATAGTTTACTTTATAGATTATTGGCAGAATTTGAAGATGATTTATTTCTGCACATTCACCTTGAAAACAATATCCTTTTTCCCAAAGCATTGAAACTGGAAAAAAGATAAGTTATCCAAAACACGTTTTTTATAATATTTAAATAGTCTTGTTCTTACAGTCTTATTGTTGTTTTAAGAACAAGACTATTTAGGAGTAAAATAAATAGAGCTAATTTTAAAATTTAACAACACTTATCTGCCTTATTATTAAATTCATCGGCAATAGAGAAACCTCTGCAAATAAATGCATTACAAGATTTTAAATTTACTTAATATTGAAACTATCGAAAATGATTGTAGCATTGGATAAAAGATATTCAACCCAACATATATGCTGAGTCTTACCTGTAAAACCGCTGTTAAAACAGTAATATATCTCGCATCTAAATTTGAATCGGGTGAAAAAACGGGAATACTAGAAATTGCACAGTACCTGAATGCCAGTGAACACACTGTTGGAAAATTACTGCAATCACTTGTAAAACAAGAGATCATTAAAAGCCTGAAAGGTCCATCGGGAGGTTTCTATATAACAAAAAAACAATTAAGCCAGCCAATAATAAATATTGTGGAAGCCATAGATGGCAAAGAAATATTTAAACAATGTGCCTTGGGCTTGAGCAAATGTTCATCGGCTCACCCCTGCCCCATACACAATGATTATAAAGTAGCCAGAGATATTCTAGAAAATTTATTTAAAACAAAAAAAGTGATTGATCTTTTTGGGCCTGTGAATAATGGACTAACTTATTTATTTGGATAATCATTTTAGGCAACTATACCTTACCCCTGAATAAAAATTATTTTAATTTTATGACTTAACGCATAAAATTTGTTTATCCCAATTTATACCTTGATCAATATTATTAAACACTTAAAATAAAGAATATGAGAAAAACGATCTTGGCATTTACTGTTTTTACAGTAACAACAATGGCAGCCTGCAATGAAAAAAAGAGCACTACAGACAACAATGCTACTACCACCACTACTTCCGGCTCTACAATGCAATCAGAAGTAAAAGACGACCTGTCTCAAAAGAATGTTGTACAGATTGCTATTGGAAGCCCTGACCATACAACGCTTGTAAAAGCAGTACAGGCCGCCGAACTTGTAAACGCATTAAGCAATACGGGTCCATTCACTGTATTTGCACCCACGAATGCTGCTTTCGACAAGCTACCTGCAGGTACTGTAGAAAACCTTCTTAAGCCTGAAAACAAAGATGCACTGGCTGATATTTTGCAATACCATGTTTCTTTGGGTGTATTTAAAGTAGAATCTTTAGAGGATGGCCAGATACTTGGCCAGGTAAATGGCGGAAACATAACCATTACAAAAAAAGACGGGAAAATAATGATTGGCGGAGCCAGTATTATTGCATCCGTACCAGCTTCTAATGGTATTGTTCATGTTATTGATGGCGTACTACTTCCTCCTGCACAAAAATAAAAAAAGCAATATCAAAATTCATTTATAAAAATGGCAATCAAATAATTGATTGCCATTTTTATATTTATCTAAAACTCGTATTTTATTTAACTGGAATTTCTTTTAATTTAATCTGAATGATGGTAGCAATACTATATGCCCTTTGTTTTGCAAGAGTAGCTTTTTCACCTACAAAATATTCATCGACAGTTTTATTAAACAAAAGTAGCCACCTTTTAAAGTACTTTTTTTGAAGCGGGATATGCATATTTATACAAATATGTTTTTTTAAAGCATTTCCCTCATACCCTCCTGTATAAAAAAGTGCATTTTCCCAAAAGGCATACATTACAGGAAGATACTTTTGCCAGTTGACTTTCATCACATCCGTAAAAATAAATGCCAATAGTTTATCCTCCTTTACCTTATCATAAAACCGGTTTACCATCCATTGAACATCTTCACTACTAGTTATATCTTTTTTCATGTTTAATAAATAATCAGTGATTTAATAACTGTGCAATAGTATCCATCCTCGTTTTATCAACCAAACTTTCAATCATTGGAAACAATTCCCTGTCTTCCTTTCGAATATGTTTCTCCAATAAATGACCAATAGTATCAAGGTAAGAAACCGCATCTTCAAGCCCTACGATATGGGTAAAATATTTTCGTAATTCAACATGATCTTCTACTAGTTCCTTCATTATTTTATCCAAACAATTGTCTATACCGGTTAGGGTCTCAAAAACTTTTTCCTCTATTTCGAAATGAGGTAATAAGTCGCTGTTGTAAAAACGAATGGCATACAAAATTTTACCTTCCGTATCTGCCGGTAACAATTTATAGCCGGGTGCATTCCTTTTTAACAACTGTGACAAAATGAGTCCTCCATGATGCTGTCTGGATAAAGGTGCCAATGAGGAATGGCGTTTCATAAATCTTTAGATTTAAATTTTCGCAGAGACAAAACCAGTGGCATTGCAATCCAAAACAATAGCACTATAAATGCAAAAATGATACCTCTGGTACTTCCAAAAAATTCTTTTAAAACTGCGCCTGTATATCCAAGCATCGCAGCAACATCCATTTGTAACATTATAAGAACCCTCCCCAAATCAATGGGATTTAAAGCACTTATTGCGATCATTGGCTT
>CANNJE010000108.1 GCA_947504605.1 Chitinophagaceae bacterium | reverse complement strand
GGCCCCAATACTGCCCCGATTGTATCCATACTTCTGTGAAAACCAAAAACGGTCGCTTTTGTTGTAGGAGTTGCTTCGTCACTTAAGAGTGCATCCCTGGCTCCGGTTCTGATTCCTTTACCCAACCTGTCGATGGTTCTTGACGTAAATATCCATGCCGGATGTATCAATAAAGCTAGCATTGGTTTGCTTATGGCACTTAATGCATAACCCAATTGAACAAAGGGTAATCTTTTCCCTGATTGGTCGCTCAGTTTTCCAAAATAACTTTTGCTGAGTCCAGCGATGGCTTCTGCAACACCTTCTAATATCCCAATGAATAGGGCTGTATAACCAATCTGCTTAAGAAATAAGGGCATCACGGGATAAAGCATTTCGCTTGCCATATCTGTAAAAAGACTGACCAAACTTAATATCCATATGGTTCTTGTGATGATTTTCATTTTGTTATTTTAAGCCCTTTTTCTGGTAAAATATTTTCATTTTTACTAATTGAAGGAAGGCTGACTAGCCTTTACAAGGATAGTTTGCGTACATTGCAACGGAAAAGTACCTCATTTTACAATGCCAGCCATTGTATATAAAAAAATGGATACAAATGTTAAGAATAGAAGAAAAAATATATGAGTAAAAAGAAAACAGAAAAGCCGGTAAAAAAATCATCACAAACCAAAATAGTAAAAGGAAGGTTGGATATAAGCCGCAGTGGTATGGGCTTTGTTATTGTTGAAGGTGCAGAAACAGATGTTATTGTAAAGCCACACAATTTCGGAAAAGCATTTCATGGGGATACGGTAAGGGTTCAGGTTGAAAAAGAATCCGGCATGGGCAAACGCACAGAAGGGGTTGTAATAGATGTGGCAGAAAGAAAACAGACTGATTTTATAGGGACTGTAGAGATTCATAAAAACATTGCATTTTTTATTGCGGGATCAGAGAAACCGATTCCGGATTTTTATATTGCACCCGAAAAATTGAATGGGGCAACAGATGGTAGCAGGGTAGTAGCAAGATTGGTGCGCTGGGATAAAAATGATAAAAAACCACAGGGAGAAATCATTACCATTCTTTCGGCTAAAAATGAAAGTGATATGGCCATGAAGGAGATTCTTATTGATGCAGGATTTTCCCTTTCGTTTGAAGAGGCGGTGCTGAAAGAAGCGGAGGCACTTTTACCAAAAATTACAAGAGAAGAAGAGAAAAAAAGAAAGGATTGCAGGGATATCCTCACTTTTACGATTGATCCTGCTGATGCAAAAGATTTTGATGATGCCATTTCTATTCGTAATCTGGATAATGGGAATTATGAAATTGGTGTTCATATTGCAGATGTGAGTCATTTTGTAAAAACGGATAGTATTTTAGATAAAGCAGCATATGCAAGGGCTACCAGTGTTTATCTTCCGGACAGGGTAAATCCAATGCTTCCTGAAAAGATATCGAACGAATTATGTTCTTTAAGACCCAATGAGGATAAGTATACTTTTTCAGTAATTTTTCAAATAACACATAGGGCAGAAATTAAACACAAATGGATTGGGCGCACACTTATTCACAGCAACCATCGATTTAGTTATGAGGAAGTACAGGAAACCATTGAATCCAAGGAAGGACTTCACGATAAACCCATTTTATTACTCAATAGTCTTGCTCAGTCATTCCGCAGAGAAAGGTTTAGAAATGGTGCCATTAATTTTTCTTCACAGGAAGTAAGATTTACGTTGGCTGATGATGGAACCCCCATTGGTATTGTGATTAAAGAAAGCAAAGAGGCTCATCAATTGGTGGAAGAATTTATGTTACTTGCCAACAGAACAGTGGCAGAATATGTTTCAAAAATTAAAAGTAATAAAGAACCAATTCCATTTCCTTATCGGATACATGATACACCCAGCGAAGAAAAATTGTTGCCCTTTGCAGCATTTGCCCGCAAGTTTGGTTACACATTCGATATGAAAAATGAAATGGAAGTAGCTTCTTCTTTTAATAAATTATTAAAAGATGTAAAAGGAAAACCAGAACAGCATGTATTGGAGCAATTGGGTATACGCACTATGGCTAAAGCTGTTTACACGTCTGCCAATATTGGGCACTATGGTTTAGGATTTGAAAATTATTGTCATTTTACATCACCCATTCGCCGTTATCCGGATGTGATGGTTCACCGAATAGTGCAGGAGTGCCTTGACAAAGATTTGAAGATTGATAAAAAGATGGAAGAAAAGTGCAAGCATTGCAGCGACCGAGAGCGTGGGGCGATGGAAGCAGAGCGTGCTGGTAATAAATACAAGCAGGTGGAGTATATGAAACAATTCCTTGGCGACGAATTTGATGCCATCATCAGTGGTGTTTCGGCATTTGGATTTTGGGCAGAAACAGCGGAGCATAAATGCGAAGGATTGGTAAGCGTTAGAGATCTAAGTGAGTTTGATGATTTCAAATTAGATGAAGCGGACTATAGTTTAGTTGGGTTAAGAACAAAGAAACGATTCCGCATGGGAGATAAATTAAAAATAAAAGTAGTGGCGGCCAATCTTACTAAAAGACAGCTTGATTACGAATGGGTGATGGAATCGGGTAAGGCGCTTGAAGGATTGAAGGCAGGAAAAGGAGGAAGGAAGAATAAATAAAAACAGTCTGCTCTATTATTATTTAAAGGGCAAGGAATTTATATTAGCAATTTACACAAATAAGCAACCATAAAAATTGAAAAATACCTATGCAGTCTTTCACCAGTCTTTCTGCACTTTTTGAGGAACAATTTAATAAAAGACATTTTCCCGATGAGCCTAAAAACCTGTATGATGCATCTCAATATATTCTAAAAATTGGGGGCAAAAGGGTACGACCTGTTGCGGTGTTGATGGGAAATGAATTGTTTAGCGATATCGATCCTGAAGCGTATCATGCAGCCAATGCGGTAGAACTGTTTCACAATTTTAGTCTTGTGCACGACGATATTATGGACAAAGCTCCTCTAAGAAGAGGTGTGCCAACCGTTCATATGAATTATGGCGAGAGTACCGCTTTGCTTGCAGGGGATGTAATGCTGGTGGCAGCATATGAATACCTGAATAAAATTAGTAGCAGTCATCTTCATAGTATCATGTCTTTGTTTAATAAAACTGCCAAGGAAGTATGTGAAGGTCAGCAACTGGATATGGATTTTGAAAAGAGGGAGCAGGTGAGTCTGGATGAATATGTGAATATGATTACCCTTAAAACATCTGTATTGCTGGCAGCCAGTTTGCAAATGGGGGCAATTATGGGAGGTGCAAGTATAGGTAACCGTGAGCATCTTTTTGGGTTTGGCAAAAATTTGGGTATTGCTTTCCAGGTGCAGGATGATTACCTGGATTGTTTTGGAGATCCGGAAAAATTTGGCAAACAGATAGGGGGAGATATTTTGGCTAATAAAAAAACATTTTTGATGATTCATGCGATGGAAGTAGCCAATCCTGTTCAGCAAAAAGAATTGACCGTACTGCTGCATTCAAATCCTGACGATAAGGTTGAAAGAGTGCTTCAGCTATTTCATGACTGTAAGGCTGATGCCTGGGCTGCATCTTTAAAAGAAAAATACTACGATGTTGCTATGAAACATTTGGAAGATGTGGCCGTATTAAATTCTAGAAAAGAGGAGTTGCATAAATTAGCACAGTATTTACTGCAGCGAGACAGCTGAGTTGTAAAACTTACTTCGCTGCATGGGTTTTAAAAAGCACGCTGCCTTTCGGAATGGATTGCTATTTTTTCGAAATAAATATTTTTGCCTAAATTCCCTTTTTATTTAACCAAGCTAATATGTCAAATTCTTTATTCAGAAGGAAAAATATATCAAGTATTCTTGCAGAAGGCAGTGATGATTCTCATGGTAATACCGGACTTAAAAGAGTACTCACCGTAAAAGACCTTACTTTTTTTGGTATTGCGGCCATCCTGGGTGCAGGAAGCTTTAGCAGTCTTGGTTTTGCAGTTTTTCATGGTGGGCCGGGTGTTGTTATTCTGTTTGTAATCACAGCGATTGCCTGTGGTTTTACCGCTTTGTGTTATTCAGAATTTGCAAGTCGTATACCCGTTGCAGGTAGTGCATACACTTATGCATATGCCAGTTTTGGAGAAATGTTTGCATGGATTATTGGATGGGCATTAATCATGGAATATTCGATCGGGAATATTTATGTAGCCTACAGTTGGAGTGATTATTTTACATCTCTTCTCAGTAAAATGCATATGCACATTCCTGCATATTTAAGTACCAGCTACATGGAAGCAAAACATGCAGTAGAAGGGGGAAGTACTAATGTTGAAGAACTTGAAGCATGGAACACAGCCCCTTTGATTGGTAGTTTAAGAATGATCCTCGATCTTCCTGCTTTGGTTATCAATTTTCTAATTACTTATTTGGTATATCGTGGTATTAAAGAAAGCCGCAATTTTAGTAATGTGATGGTTATTCTAAAACTGGCAGTAGTTGCATTGATTATATTGGTGGGAGGTTATCTTATATTTTTTAATGGGTTAACAGATAACTGGATGCCTGCTGATGAGGCTGGTGTACAATCATTTATGCCTAAGGGTTTTGGAGGTGTAATGTTGGCTGTTTCCAGTGTTTTCTTTGCTTATATTGGCTTTGATGCGGTAAGTGTATTGGCAGAAGAAAGTAAAAATCCACAAAAAGATTTGCCAAGAGGTATGATGTGGTCATTGGTTATCTGTACAGTCATTTATATATTACTAACGCTGGTCCTGACCGGCGCAGTGAACTATAGAAACTTTGAAGGTGTAGGAGATCCTCTTGCGTTTATATTTGAACCTCAAAACCTGAACGTAGGCTGGATGCAGTTTTTTGTGGCAATTATTGCAGTTATAGCAATGACAAGTGTATTACTTGTTTTTCAAATGGGGCAGCCTCGTATGTGGATGACGATGAGCCGTGATGGTTTAATGCCTCCGGTTTTTAAAAAAATACATCCTACTTATAATACGCCTTCCTTTGCAACAATTATTACGGGTTTTGTAGTGGGTGTTCCGATTTTATTTACTGATAAAACTTTTGTGCTGGACTTTACCAGCATTGGGACCCTTTTTGCTTTTGTATTGGTTTGCGGCGGTGTTTTACTTATACCTAATAAAGAAAAAGTTGCCGGACGATTTCATCTTCCTTATATCAATGGTCAGTTTATTTTTCCCTTAATTGTAGTAGCTTCCATGTTTGTAGCGTATCTGTTGTCAAAAACATATTTTACAGATATGTTTAATTTTGATTTTAGTGCAAATAAAGATTATAGTGCCGGAAAGAAAACATTTATGGATCTAGCAACCCTTAATATTTCACTTATTGTATTTTGGATCTGTGCCATTTTGCTTGCTGTTTTTGCATTCGTAAAAAAATATTCTCTTATTCCGCTGATGGGGGTTATTACTTGTATGTACCTGCTTACCGGTATGAGTAAAAGCAACTGGATATGGTTTATTGGTTGGTTGGTTTTGGGCGTTATATTTTATTTTATGTATGGATACCGCAAGAGTAAACTTGCACCTCAACAATAACTTTGTTAAAATATTTATGATCGTTACCGACAGCATTTGTTTGCTGTCGGTTTTTTTTACAGGTTATTCGTAAAATAATTATTGTTGAATTGCACTGCAGTAGATTTGTACCTTTGTATAAATTTTATTAATAAAACATAAATCCCGTTTTGGGGCAATAAATATGAAATACCAGATAGGAGATAAGATTGTAGTGCTTCATTCAGATGAAGAAGGGATGGTAGTTGATATTATCAATGATAAAATGGTCATGATTGAAGTGAGGGGTGTAAAATTCCCTGCATATATGGATCAGATTGACTTTCCATACTTTAAAATGTTTTCACAGAAAACCATTGTGCCAAAGAAAAAAATATTTGTGGATGATATCCGTAAAGAAAAAACGGCACCCAAGAAAAAAGTGGCGGATGGGGTTTTTCTGAGTTTTATGCCTGTATTTGATAAGGATATTTTTGATGATGATGTTGTTGAAAAACTGAGAATATACCTGGTAAACCATAATGAAGAAGCATATCATTTTGATTACAACCTTTTCTTTGCCGGAGAAAATAATTTTCAGTTGAAGAACAATATTGGTGGTTTGTCAGAATTTTATTTGCACGATGTGAGTTTCGAAGATATGAGTGACAATCCCCGTTTTGATGTTGAATTTTCTCTTCAGAATGAAAATAAAAAAAAGGCGTTGTTTTATGAAACATCATTAAAAGTAAAGGCCAAACAACTGTTTAATAAAATTGAAGAAACGCAGGCCAAAAATGAGCCTACTTTTTCCTATGAATTATTTTTGACTTATCCTGACAGGGTGGATGCCGAAAAAGTAGATCTCACTATGCTTGGTAACGCAGGTTACAGAGTATATGATGCCAAACATCTGCGTACTCATTTGCCGCCAGCTAGATCAGTAATAGATCTACATATTGAAAAGTTAACCGATAGTTGGAAGCATCTCAGCAATTTTGAGATTATGACAATTCAGCTGAATGAATTTGAAAAATATTATGAATTGGCGGTAGCACATCACCAACCCACTTTAATAGTAATTCATGGTGTAGGAGAAGGGAAACTCAGGGACGAAATCCATGAAATACTAAGATTAAAAAATGAAGTAAAATCATTTGTAAATCAGTTTCATCCTTTGTATGGATTTGGGGCAACTGAAATTTATTTCAAATAGTTTTATTTCTGCGTCAGCCAATCTTTATTCTATCAGCATTCTTCCATTGCATAAAATAATTTACTAGTATGACTATTTCAAATTCAAAAATGATTGTGGCTGCTTCAGGAGCAATCATTGGGTGGTTTGCTGTTATTGCTCAGTTTATCCTGATGATTCAACACAGGGTTTTTGATATCCCTGAAACGATTATTCGTTTTTTTAGTTTCTTCACTATTCTTACGAATATCATTGTTGCCCTTTCTTTTACTTTAATATACCTCAGACCAGTTGCAGTTAAAACAAAAAGCTGTTTTAATATTTCTTGTCAAACGGCCATAGCTGTTTATATTCTTGTGGTCGGTATTATTTATAATTTAATGCTTAGATCATTATGGGCTCCAACAGGAATGCAAAAAATAGTTGATGAATTGCTTCATTTTATAATACCTGGTTTGTATTTTTTCTATTGGTTTTTTTTTGTAGAAAAGCAAGGATTGAAATGGAAACAGGCATTTGTGTGGTTGTTGTTTCCTCTGTTATATTTTATAGCTATTTTAATCAGAGGAGCCTTTTCAAATACTAATTTTTATCCATACCCATTTGTGGATGTATACAATCATGGCTATGAAAAAGTTTTCATCGGTAGCGGTTTTATACTCTTGTTGGTGCTTATACTTTCTTTTACATTAATCGGTGTTTCAAAATTTGTAACAGTAAAGAACAATCGTACATAAATTTTAATACTGCTTTACTTTAAATCTAACTATTGGGGTATAGGATAAAAATAAAACTGCTCCCAAAAATATAGTTTATTTTTGCTTTTCTATCAGCCGGCTATCGTTCTTCCTTAGGGAGGAAAGGAAAGTCCGGACAGCAAAGGGCAACACACCGGTTAATAGCCGGCTTTCGGGCAACTGAAAAGAGAAAGTGCCACAGAAAATAACTGTCTCTGCTTTCGGGCAGGGATGAGGGTGAAAACGTGAGGTAAGAGCTCACGGTAGGATTTGGTAACAAATTTTACGGGTAAACCTTGTGTGCTGTAATGCCACGTATACCAGCCTTTGAGGGCGGCTCGTTCGAGTGCTGAATGAAAATTTAGCCGGGCTGGAGGGTAGGCAGCAAGATTGTAACAGCAATGTTACAGCCAGATAAATGATGGCCGTTTCAACTTTTGTTGGAATAACAGAATCCGGCTTATGGCTGATAGAATTTTTTAAAATACATGGAGCTGGGAATTCTTATACAGTGCTTCAAAAACTAAAAACGCCTTCAGGAATACTGAAGGCGTTTTTTATTTAGTAGATGATTTTGTTTTATTTAAAAGACCCTTCATCTACATCCTTCATAAATTTAATTAATCCTGTCATGTAAGTTTGTTGATCGTCGTACATACTCATGTGACTACCATTGGAGCATAATAAAAATCTGCCCATAGGAAATTGGGTACTCATCCATTTCATATGTTCGGGGTCCATTGTATCATGGGTTCCGCCAATAGTAAGTGTAGGCGTTTTGATTTTAGGTAGTTCGGCTTTAATATCCCAGTTCAACAATTTTCCTGCAATACCAAATTCACTTGGTCCTTGCATGGTTACATACAGGGATTGATTGGTTTTAGAAAATGATCTATTTACGGGTTCCGGCCATTGATTAATGGGCATTCGTAAAATATGTTTTGCATAAAAATGAGGCATCAGTAATTCCATGTATTTCGGATTTTGAAAATCTCCCTTTTTTTCTATTTCCCTGATGCTATCCAAAATTTTAGGATCAAATTGTTTGGCCAATACATCCTGCGCATATTTTCCATAATCGGGGCAGCTGCTCATCATATTGCTTATGATGAGTCCCTTTAAATTGTCCTGGTATTTTAATGCATATTGCATTGCCAGTATCCCGCCCCATGAATGCCCCAATAAATAGAAATTATTTTTATCCAGATTTAATGCCAGTCTTACCTGTTCTACTTCTTCAACAAATCTTGGAAGATCCCAAAGAGATGTATCTTTTGGATTATCGGAATTGCCACAACCTAGTTGGTCATAATAAATAAATTCAATTCCTTCAGCGGGGAAAAAATTCTCAAAACATTCAAAATATTCGTGTGTAGCACCCGGGCCTCCATTCAATAACAGTAATTTTATTTTAGGGTTATTTCCAAAACGTTTGGTCCAAACATTAAATTTACCTTTTGGCGTTTCTATAGAAATTACTTTTATTCCACCCGTTTGTACCCCTGAATCAGTTGCTGCAAAATAAATTGAATTACTTGATTTTGTATTGGATGCAGGCTGTTTACAGGAAAGGGTTATAAGAAACACTAGTATTAAAGCGCCCACAATATTTCTTTTGAATAGTATCATTAGTATCAGTTATAGTGAAGTATTAATTTACCTGAATTTGTCTTTGATTAAACCAACGACCACTTTGTCTATTGGTAAGGTTACGGATGCTTCACTTAATTCGGTCCAATTGACAAAACGAAAGGTTTCCGTTTCCTTCACAGTTTCGTAAACTTTTAACTGCGCTTCATCAAATTGAAAAGGTTCTTCTCGTAAAGGAACCGTAATATCTTCCAGTGGTCTTACTAGATAATAAATTGAAATAATTTGGTGTGCAGGATTAAAGGCGCTTTGTTGGTAAAAATCTGTAGTGTAAAGGTGTTCAATGATATCCACCTTCAAATTCATTTCTTCTATAAACTCCCGCTTCAGACAATCAATGGTTCCTTCTCCAATTTCCAGTCCACCCCCACAAAATTTAGTGTAGTAATTGCCTCTGATATATTCATCGCTTACCAATACCTGTTTCTGTTCATTAATTAGGATACCATAGACCCTTATATTATGCATTGTTTATTTTTTGGAGGTTCTGAAATAATAAAAAATTGCATAACCCAAAATGATCAGAGATATTAAGGAGGGTATCCAGAATGCATGGGTAGACTGCTGAAAGGGTAGTGGAACATTCATACCATAAATACTTGCTATCAATACAGGTATACTCAAAAAGATGGTTAATGTACTGAGCCTTTTTAGTACAACGTTTTGGTTGTTGCTGATGATACTTGCAAATGCATCCATGGTACTTACCAGGATATTGGTATAGGTCTGAGCTGTTTCAAGGGCCTGGGATGTTTCGATAACAAGATCATCCAGAAAATCCTTCTCGTCTTCGTTTAATTGTAAAAAATTAGTTCTGGCTATTTTCATCATCAATAATTCGTTACTCCGTAAAGCTGTAACAAAATAAACAAGACTTTTTTGAATCCGCATTAATTGAAGCAATTCCTCGTTCCTGTTAGAATCGTAGAGCTTATGTTCTAGTGCATTTCGGCGGTGGTTAATTTCCTTTAGATGCTCCTGAAAATTAGTTGTTATTTTTTCAAAAATTTTAAGCACCATCATATTCATCTTATCCGGGCGGCGAT
>CANNJE010000107.1 GCA_947504605.1 Chitinophagaceae bacterium | reverse complement strand
ATTACCAGTTCTTTAGTTAATTTACCATTGATATCCCCCCTTTCAAAAGGTCCCCCCTCCACATACAATTCAAACAACCCACTTTTGCTTTTCCTGAACCAATTTTTTTTTAAAGTATAAAAACCATTGCCTTCGTCGGTGCGTTGCAGTTTTAAACTGCTTTTGTCTTTTACATTGGGCAAGTCAATTTTAGACACCTGTTTCACATAAATAGCAGCGCTAATCAGTAAAAGCAGGATTAACCCTAAAATATACAAACTCCATCTAACTACTTTTTTTCTGTTAAGCATTGCTGATTTTTTTTATAATATCCTCGTTCCCTAAAAAAGCAGTGCAGGTAACCAGGCCACTCATTGTAGCTCCCAATATACCATGTAAATTTAAATTTTGCCCGGTTAAGTACAGGTTTGGCAATTTGGTTCGGGGCGAAATAAATGTTTTCAATGGATTTTTGTAATCTTTTACAATGCCATACATCGATCCGTCATCATTGCCAATATAATCACGGTAACTAAGTGGAGTGGCCGTATAATACGATTTAATACAATCTTTTAAACCCGGAAATTTTTCCTGTACCAGGTCTATCAATAATTCTGCTTTGTCTTTCTTAAATGTTTCATAATCTTCTCCTCTCTTTGACTCTTTTGAGACTGTGTTAATCGTATCTCCCCATTGTTTTACGTCTTCATATTTCATGTAAGTAAGAATAGTGATGGATTCTGCATATTCCTCCGAACCGGATGAGGCTGAAAAAAATATAGCATAACAAAGCGGCCAATTGGCTTCTGTATAATCAACCAAATTCCACACATGCCCTTCTTTATGGTAATAATAATTGTGCTTTATATATTTAAAAGATTCTTTTTTGAAAACAATATTTAGAACAAAGCCACCAATGGAATTTTCAAGACTTTTAATCCGGTGTTTGTAGGCGTTTTTTATGAGGCTTGTTTCAGTTAACTCCAATGTTCTTAAAGGATGCATATTTGAAATAAAGCTTTTTCCATACACATGCGAACCATCTTTCAATTGTACCGCATTTACTTCCCCATCTTCTACCAATATTTTTGTTACTTCGGCATTCCTGTGAATAACACCACCTTGTGCACGTATATTTTTGGCCATTAATTTACCGATTACAGAACCGCCATCAATGCATTTCCAGGAGCTTTCAATATAACTGTTTAGGATCATGGCATGAACATAAAAAGGAGTTTTATCGGATTGAAGCACATACAACATATTATTACCAGCTAGTACAGTCTGCAGTTTTATATCTGTAGTAACTGATTCAATAAACGCCCTAGTATCTATTTCCAACACAGAAGTCTTTTCATTGATGTCTCCACCAGTTCTTAAATTGTATAAAGGAAATTTACTGCATATTTCCTTTATCTTATCGCAATACATTCTTAATCCTTTTTCCTCTGCAGGAAAATCTTTTAACAGGTGCTGAATAAAATTTTCATAGCCCTGTGCAAATACATATTCTTTTTCATCATTTTCAATGATGATCTTATCAAATACATCTTCTTCTAGTTTTTGCAATTTCAATTTATCAATGATGCCAAGGTATTTAAAAACCTGGTAAAGATTTTGCCCTTCGCCCAAACCGCCCAGGTAATGAACCCCGGAATCGAAGATTACTTTATCACGTACATAGGTTTGCAAACAACCACCAATCTGTTTGTTTTTTTCTAGCACACAAACTGTATAGCCTTCCTTGCTCAATATGTCTGCACATATCAGCCCACCCATACCGCTTCCAATTATCACAATATCAAATTTGGTCATGCGCTATCCTCCTGTTTTTTTTAAGTACAAAAATTGTGTTGGATGTAATATTGGAATCGCTGATTTCTCTGCATTCCATTTCGTGCAGTGCTGCTATTTCTCTGATAAAATTTCCTGAAAAAAATGACAATCCGTTGCCAGCCGTTTTATTAAATTTAAAAACTCTTGTTGAGAAAAACTCTGTCAGCTTAGTTTTTTTATGTGCTTTTTCTGCATCCTTATCTCCATCTCTAATTATAACAATACCGCCCTCGTTTAGATGAAAAATACATTTTTCAATCACCTGTACTTGTTTATTCGGATGCAGGTAATGTAAAATATCGGCAAGAATAATGGCATCATATTTTTCAAAGTCAAAACTCAATGCATCAGAGTATATAAAATTAATTTGGTCGGTTTTACTAAAACAATGGTTGGCTGTTTCTATTTTTTCTTCATCATAATCTATACCGGTAATGGTTCTTTTAGTAGCAGTAAAATATAACATGTATGCCATAAATCCGTAGCCACAGCCGATATCCAGTATATTGCCTTGTTGTGGTACCAGCTCATGAAAAATTTGGTAGTTTTTTTCCAGCTTAGTTTTTATCCGCATGTACCATTCAATAAAAGGCCCTTTGTACAAGTAATTGTAAATTAATTTTTTTCTGAAATAGGCTGGTTGTTCAATCTCCGTTTTTAAGCTTTCAAATTCTGCTCTAAAATAGCGACCAATTATTTTTGCTCTTTCAATATACCCTTTACCAAATTTATCATCACCAGGTTCTATCCTTGGCAAAAATTTTAGTGTCACTTTCCCATCTTTTAACAAGGCATCTTTTTTAGTCAAAGTGTATTTGGTGCCGTGTATTATGATGGGCAAAATATCAACATTTAATTTTTCAGCAAGAAAAAAAGCACCTTTATGAAAACGCTTTACCACACCATCTTCTGACCTGGTCCCCTCAGGAAATATAACTACCGAATAACCATGCTTAATTCTGTCTGCAATTTTAGTCAGATGCTGGTCAACCTGCTCAGCCGGAAAATAATCTGCCATGCGGATAACGGGTCCAAAAAAGCGAGCATTCCATTTTTTATTATTGGTAAACATTAAAATTTTGGGATGCAGCATAATAAGTGGAACAATATCTAAAGAAGACTGATGGTTGCAGATAATTATTGCAGGCTTACAAAAATCTTCCTGCAATGGGTTAATGATTTTCTTTTTTACATTTACCATTACATACATCAAAAACCAGCAGGCTTTTGAAATTAACAGGTGATAAAGGTATTTACCTTTTTCTCCCACTTTTATCTTTAAAAAAATTCTCCCTACTATAGTAAAAAAAATACTTACCGAAATAAATAACGAAAAAGCAACAGAAGATTTGTGAAAACTGCCAAAGGTCCAGGGAAATAAATTTTTCTGAACCCGGTTCTTTATTAATACTGTGAAGAAAAAAGGGATTAATATCTGCGACATAAGGACCACACAAATAATTCCAGTAATAGAGATTATGGCAATTGATTTCAAGGCCGGATGTTGTGCAAAAATTAATACACCCAGCCCGGCAATGGTTGTAATGGCTGATAAAAGAATAGAAGATTTAAAAGATGACAAATTCTTTTTTCCCGTTCTATATTCCTGCAATAACCCATCCATTATAAAAAGACTATAATCATCGCCCAAACCAAAAATAAGCGCCGATATGATGATGTTAATGATGTTGAACTGCATGCCAGTTAATCCCATAATACCGAGTATCCAAATCCAGCTAATAAACATTGGGATAAAAGAAACAAGCGTTAATTCAATGCGGCCATACATGATCAATAAAACAAAAAACACAAGTAGGGAAGTCATGATTGCAATGCTTGTAAAATCATCGTTGATGATTTGTACAAACCTTCCGGCAAGGTATTGCTTATCGAGCACCGTTATATTTGCTTCATTATCAAATGCTTTATAAATAGCTAGCTTGTTCTCTGGCAGTACTTTTAGTAGAGTTACCACCGTTGTTTTTCCAGGCTTCTCCGTTATATAATCGTCCAAGAAAATTTTCCTAACATCAGCCATTGCCTGGCCATCGGTTGGCTCAAATTTTTTTTCCAGCAAATCGCTGAATTTATTAAAAGCGGTGGCACTATATTTTAAATCTGCTCCTTCCTTATGTAAAGTTGCAAGCAAAGAAGCTTTTTTTGCCGGTGTCCAGTAATTTTCCCATCGGGCAATTCTTGCTTTTTGTAAATTGTTAGAAATGATGAGTGTGGATACGCCAGAGTGTTTCTTTACAATAGCTGTTGCTTCAAGCTCCTGAATTTTGGTAGTCAGTTTTTCATTATGTATCAGCGCATCATCTAGTGTTTTGCCTTCGGTTACCAGATAAACTGACTGTAGTGAATATTGATTGATCGTATTTAAATCTTTCTCTGCCTTTTTTAATTTGGCCGACATGAAATTCATTTTGTTCAGGTCAGATTCAAACCCTACATTTTTTGCCCAATAACCAAAAAATATCGTTAGTGAAAAAATGATGATGACAAGGTATTTATTGTACTCGGGCCGGTAGGCAGATATTTTATCGATAAAAGATAGCGGTGTTGTATCGGGAGTCGATTGTTCTTTTTTGGATGCAATAAAATGCGGCAAAAAAATCAATGAAAAAAGCGATGCTCCTATTAAACTAAAAGCGGCAAACAATCCCAGGTCTTTCAGCATTTCTGATTCAACAAACTCTAAGCAGAGAAATCCGCCGATGGTGGTAAAGCTACCCACGGTCATTGGCATTGCAAGGTCTCTGAGTACTTGGTACACATTTTTTGTATGCCTGTAATGATTAAAAACATGCAACGAATAATTGACAGCAATACCCATTACCACCGACCCGGTTCCAAGCGCAATAATAGAAATACTGCCTTTAATAAAATAGATAGAGGCCAAAGAAAATATCACACCAAAAAGTACGGGTAGCATGATAATTACCGGAGCCGTTTTTTTACGAAAATAGATACCTAAAAAGATAACAATGAAAAGAACAGTAATGCCTTGGGTAAGCAATGTGTCTTTTCTTAATTGCAGTGCATTGCCCACCGATACTGCCGTTGCGCCAAAATAAGAAGCGGTTGCATATTTAAACTCAGTGCTGTCTAAATCACTAATCAGCTTATCAAGACCTTCAAGCATCAGTGCATTTTTTCCAGTGTTATTGGGCGCAAATGCAGGGGTAATAAAAATTAGTAAGTGTTGCTGATCTTTAGTTACAACATAGTTTTCGTATAATTCAAAATTTTCGTCATATTGTAATTGCTGTAATTTTTTTAAGCCTAAAAAACTGATACCAACAGGGTCATTGCTGATTATACTCTTTAGCGCAATACCGGCTGGAGATGTAAGTGTTCTGAAATTTTGTTCGAGCGTTTCTTTAACCTTTTCTGGTGCAATTAGCGAATCTATGGATTGGTAATCTTTCTCCTCCAGGTAAATAGGTAAATGATTGCTTATGGTGCTGAATAATTCCATAGCAATGTCATCATCTACCCTAGCATTTATTTTGCGGAAGTATGGAGCTAGTTTAGTTTGTAATTGTTCTGTAAAAGCACCTGCATATGCTACCAAGCTATCAGGCTGTGCTGTAGCAACAGTATCTTTTAATGATACCATTACCACCAGCTTATCCATGAATTTTGAATTTTGAAAAACGGCCGTTAGCTTTTCAATCTTTTTATCTTTTGGTAAAATTTTTGCAATGTCTTCTTCAAATTTAACCTGCAGGGCAAAATATCCGGGCACCAGAAAACATATTGCTAACGCAATAAATAAAGTGAGCCTATTTTTTCTGAAAAAATCATATATCAGAATAAAAATTTGTTCCATGTGCTTTTCCGTTTATTTGGCAAGCATTGATTTTCTGTTAAATAACTTTAATATTACAAAAGTTAATATCCCGAAAAAAAAGCCGGCCAGTATTGCCAGTGTAATACTACCATAAATATATTGTTGTAAATTCTGTTTGATAGAATCCAGTGAAATAGATTTACTATAGCCCATTTGCAAAGCATTTTGTCCCATCCAAAAGCCACCTATTTTATAACTCGCAAAAATAATAAGCGGTATCATTGGCGGTAAGCTGATGTTGGCGGCTATAATTACCAACGCCTTGTTTAGTCTGAATAATATGCCCAGAAAAATAGCCGTAACTAACTGAAACCCCCAGAGTGGTACAATACCCATAAATACACCAAAAAAAACGGACACTGCTTTTAACTGGTCAGACTGTTGTGTATTAAAGAGTTTATCACTCAGCAGTTGCTTAAAGTTTTTTTTTATAAAAATGCTACGTAAAAAATCACGTGGTTTGATAAACAGAAATGTTATAAGTACTAGAAGGGTATTTAAAACACTTATCCTGAAAAAATCTTTATATGGCCTGAAATGGGAAACCCGTTCTCCTTTTGGAGCATAATAGACGGAAATAGGAACCGATACAATTTTTACCCCTTGCCAGGCAGCCCTTACAAGCACTTCTATTTCAAATTCGTATTTACGGGTAAAAAAAAGCATTTTACTCATTGCTTCCAATGGGTATAATCTATATCCAGATTGGGTGTCGGGTAATTTGATACCCGTTTCAAGCTTAAACCAGAAATTGGAAAAATTATTCCCAAAACTACTGCCACCCGGAACTGAAGCCTGGTTCATATTTCTTGCTCCAATTATAATGGCATTTTGTTCAAATGAAAGTTTATCAATAAATAATGGCAGGTCTTTTGCGAAATGTTGACCATCAGAATCAATTGTAATAGCAAACTTATATTTAAGTTTATATGCTAAAGCAAAACCCTTCCTAATTGCCCAGCCTTTCCCAACATTATTTGGATAGGTGATAAGTTGAATATATGGATAGCTTTCAAGAATAGAATGTGTATTGTCAAAAGACCCATCATTTACAACAATAATATTTTTTGTATAATTTGCTACATCTATAATTACACTGGCAAGAGTTGAAGCATTATTGTAAGTAGGAATTATTACGCAGACACCTAACTTATCAAAATTTTCACTTACGAATGATGAATGGAACATTAATAATTTATTATTATTTAGAAAATCTTTCTTAAAGGATATAAAATTTAAAAAAATACTTTAAAATTAGTAACGAATATACCAATAGAAGTTACTTTCAATTTTTTTCGTTAAAATCGAAGTTAAGAAAGAATATCGTTTTTAATTTAATCTCATTCTAAACTGTACTAAAGATGCGGAGCCTTTAAAAAAATCCATCAAGGTCAATGGAGGCTTATAAATCTAAAACAGATGAAATAGCCGATAAAGCAAAAGCGTTAATTGATAAAGTTGATATTCTAAATCCTGGAAATTCAGCGATTAATTGGATATAGAGCATGATAAACAGTGCCATTATTTCTTTTTCTGTATGGACTTCTAACTTTTTATTACCGAATCTGATTGTTAGCTTAAGCCTTAGTTTTATTGTGAATAATTTTACTAGCTTTGTGGGATTATTAAAGTTTATACCTATTGTAAAATAAATCTTTTATCAACTGTTTTTTCGGCAATCATGGCATGGTTTATTCTATGTATAATTATGAAAAATAATAATTGACTGGCAAAAAGAAACAAAAAAATGTTTAAAGAACTAAATCCCATATTACATTCTCAACTAAGGTTGGCAGTTATAAGTTTGCTTATTAGTGTGAAGGAGGCAGAGTTTACTTTTATTAAAGAAAAAACCAATTCTGAAGATAGTAATCTTAGAATACAGTTAAATAAATTAAAGGAAGCCGGTTATATTGAAGTAAAGAAGCAGTTTAAAGATAAACACCCGCTTTCACTTTGTAAAATTTCAAAAAAAGGAATAGAGGCTTTTGGAGAATACGTAAAAGCACTACAATCCTATTTGCAGCCCGGAAACTTATAACTTTTCCAACTTAAATTTTGTATTGAAACTTATTTAAGATGTTGCTAAACACCAGTTATAATAACTATATTTTTTTTTACAAAAAATGAAAATTTCTTTATTATAACACCACCAACGAATATCAATTCCTTGGAGCAGAATAGTAAAATTATCAATTTCAATCTTTTATGCAACGAACAGATGGACCAAGAGTGTTATCGTCAGTAAACTTGTAAATATTGGTTTTGTTAATGTATTATATGACTCATCACACATGATGCTATTATATCTCCTGAAGAATATGTCTGAGTTAGAGTTACTAAATGTGCAACTTGGTTGCCATTTACATAAATATTGCCAATAACTGTTCCTGAGGTACTAAGCTAAATCAGATCAGATTGTTGCATTGCTTCAAAAGGTCTGTTCGGAGTAGTAACTATTACTTCTTTTGTCCAAATAGTACTGCCTGACAGGAATTTATAATCAATTTCTAATTGTTGAGTTCCATTATAAAAAAAATTCCAAAATCTCTAACAACAGAGGAGGAAGTAATAATTTCATATTTCAAAGTAAAATTACCACTAGTTGGAGATCCTGGATTGTCAGGAGACAACTGCTCAAATAAAATGTGCAGGTTGTAAATATTAAAACAATTATTTTTTTCATAAAGAAGAAATTATATTTTTTCGATTTTTTTTATTCCCTTTTGAATTGTTACTAAAATCAATTTTTAATTTTAGTACATCCTATTTAATCTAAATGAACCAGTGGCAGGAAATACTGAAACTCCATCAACATCTATGTTTTTGTCAAATATAAACGTACCACTAATATATTTTTGATCAATTGATGTGATATTAATTTGACTTAGACTACCACCATTGCTCATTTCAAATGTTGTCGGTATTAAAAGAGTATAGTCCTTAAACATTGAATACTCAACACTATATGTGCCTAAAGGGTTGTTGGATATACGGTCTCCATAAGCAATTAAATCAAATTGTTGGGTTACATTTGGGTAAACACTTTTCATAACGTCTAGTGTTATGCTATATCTTATATTTCCACTTCCATCATTACCTACATTTACTGTGGCAGTCGAATATACTTTTAAGACATTGTTTAATACAGTATCATTGTAAGATTGTGTAAGCTCCCCCTTTTTAGTACACTTCAAAAGTAGAATAATAGTTTCATTATTTAGTTGTTTGGTTGTTCCTGCTGTTGGGCGTAGTGGAGCGAAGGCGTAGCCGAAGCGTAACGGAGCCCAACAGCAGGAATGTTTTTTTGTGCATACTTTTCTCTATACATTTTTGGAGATAGCCCTCCAAGTGCATCATGAGGCCTTAGGCTATTATAATCATCCACCCAGGTTTGTGTAACCTCTCTCACTTCATCAATATTATCAAACAGATAGGCATCTAGAATGGCTCCCCTGTATGTTTTATTAAATCGTTCTATGTAGGCGTTTTGAGTAGGTTTGCCAGGTTGTATGTATTTAAACTCAATTTCATTGACTCGGCTCCATGCCTTCGACAGTTTTGCTATAAACTCAGGGCCATTATCCATCCGTATTTTCTGTGGCTTGCCATAGCGGTTAATTAAATGTTTAAGCACCCATATTACCCGGCTGCTTTTTAATGAATAATCTGTTTCAATAAATAATACTTCACGGTTATAATCATCTATTACATTAAAGGTTCGGAACTTGGTTCCATTACTAAGTGCATCACTCATAAAATCTATGCTCCACGTTTGTGTAAAACAGGCGGGTATGGCTAATGGCTCTTTTACTCTTGCCGGCAATCGTTTCTTTATTTTACGGCGTAGTGGTAATCCCATCTGTTTATAAACTCTGTGTAATTTTTTATGATTAACAATGGTGCCGCTATTTCTAATGCGACCATAACATTTCCAAAAACCTTCAACAGGGTTTTGTTTAGCAAGATCTTCCAACCGCTGCATTATATAACCGTCATTTTTGATGGATTGATACTGCAGGCTGCTCCTGCTTAGTTTTAATAACCGACACGCCTTGCTGATGTCTTTTGGCCGTTCTAAACACACTGCTTCAACAATGCATCTTTTATCGCAAGGCTTTAAAGCTTTTTTTCGATAATCCATTTGGCTGTGTCAAGCTCCATGGCCAGGTTGGCGTACATACGTTTCAACCTGGAATTTTCTTCTTCCAGTTCTTTTATTCTTTTTAACTCGGAGGCCTCCATACCGCCATAGCGTTGCCGCCACTTGTACAACGATGCTTTACTTACCCCATGCTCCCGGGTAATTTCTTCAGCTGTTTTGCCATTATCAAATTCTTTGAGAATGCCTGCAATTTGTGCAGGACTGAATGTGCTTCTTTTCATTTATTACGTTTTTTAAAGTTACAAAAAATGTCTACTTATAAAACGTACTATTTTTGGGGGAGCTTACAGTTTGATTGTATTATCTATTAAAACGTTTTTGTAAAATATTTGCTTTAGAAATTTTCTTTAACGGAGTTTTAATAATTTATTGGCAATAGCTTAACAGTCAAATCAAATGAACCTACTTAGCTTTGTGT
>CANNJE010000106.1 GCA_947504605.1 Chitinophagaceae bacterium | reverse complement strand
GCTGAGTATGGAAAATTCATTCATATCATGGATATAGAAGGGAATAAAATTGAACTCTGGGAACCCAATGATATAGAATTTGAAAAGCTTGGAGCTAAAATAGGGGCGACTACAACTAAATAAAAAAGGCTATCATTTATTTTGTGTGCTCTGGGGCTGATAAGTTATGGCATCATGTTTAAAATTTAAAAATATGAAAGATGATATTTTATTTGCCGAAATGTAAAAGGGATATTTACAGCCCAATAATATTGCTTTTCCCACGCCGTTGCAGGTGTTATCACCTGCAACACAACCATTGTAAATTATCTAAATTTTTTATTTAGTTGTAGTCGCCCCTATTTTAGCTCCAAGCTTTTCAAATTCTACATCATTGGGTTCCCAGAGTTCAATTTTATTACCTTCTATGTCCATGATATGAATGAATTTTCCATACTCAGCCGTTTCAACCTTGTCCAGGATGGTTACACTGTCTTTTCTTAGCTCAGCAATAAGTGCCTCCAGATTTCCAACCCTATAATTAATCATAAAGTCTTTTGTAGAAGGCTCAAAATAGGTTGTCTTTTCATTAAACGGACTCCACTGGGTAAACCCTTTTTTGCTGCTGTCTGCTCCTTGTCTCCACTCAAAAACAGCCCCATAAGCATTGGTATTTAAACCAAGATGGTTTTTATACCATTCTCTTACTTTTTTGGGATCCTTGCATTTAAAAAAGATGCCACCAATGCCTGTTGCTTTTTTTAAGGGTTGTACGCCATAATAATTTGAAAGCAGCGAATTGAAAGCAAATCCAAGTGCGAATATGCCAATAAAAGAAAGCGTAATCAATATTCTTTTTTTCATTAATGGAAATTTAAAATGAGTACGATAGCTTAAACCTTTTTTCAGAAAAGGTTTGCATCGCATTTACCGGATCAGTTATGCAAGTTTAGCTAAATTATTAAAATACGCAAGCGGAATAATATAAATCTTGCCTCGCCTCCTCACCCGACCAGACGGCGGTAACTACCTAAGGCAGCAATTCATCTTCAAGGCTTCATCTTGCGCTTATTATATGCTGTAATATACCTGGCCCTGGTTGCTTTATTATTATTGGTTTCATTTTTATAAGCATCCAACAAATCCGGAAATTCTGCTAAATAACGTTTTACCCTGGCACTCGTAGCCATTAAAGTAGGTTTAAAATAGTTGGTTTCGTCCCTCACTACCATCAGCGAAACAAAAGGAGGTAGTGCCGCAGAAGTAGCTGCCACTGTAGCTGCCACCACTAGGCCGGCACCCATGGGCAGGAATACGGGGTTCTCTACATAAAAAATATATGGTTGAGGGCCATCGCACTGCAACTTAAAATAATGGTTCTTTAAAAACTGGCCCACCATTACCCGGATATACACGTTTTCCCCGTCAGAAACACCCCAGATTTTTTTTGGCCTGCCACCTATATAATCTACATCAGCTTCAGCCACTAACGGATTGTTTTTGGTGAGACGTAATGGCTGAACCGAAAATTTCGCATCTACCGACGGAGAATTGTTCAGGTACTCTTCATAGGTTTTATACACACCAGGTTTGCGTGCTGTTATTTTATTAATGGCCACCACTTGTGTCGTTGTGTCTTTATCATCATCCACTTCTTTAGCATCATTACCAGCCTGGCTTAAACAAGTAAAGGAGATCATAGACAGAAAAAAAAGAACGGGTACTGATTTCAGGAAAAACATGAGGTAAATACTTATGGAGATTTAATAGACTTAAGGCTTTAAAGATAGGCAAAAAACTACATCAGCACGGCTCTTGCCCCGATTGGACTCCCGACCTACGGATAGCAGAATAAAAAACTTAGGGAGTATTTACCCTGAATCTTGAAACACCATATTTCGAAAGTACATCTTTGAAAGATTGATACTTATCAGTATTTTCAAAACCAGTCACCAAAACTTTTTCTTTGTTAATCAGTTTTATGTTTTGTTGCAAAAAACTGTCCAGGGCATTAATTCCTTTAATTGTTGAAGGCTCTTTTAAAAACAATATTTCATAGGAATCATATTGAATTATTATTTTCAAAAAGGAGGAATCATTGGTCTCGAAATTGGTGGGTGTAGATTCAGGCGCATTAACAATAACAATTGAAGGTTTAGATTGTGATTGGTCAGTGCAACCAAACAATCCAAATAAAAATATGGGCACCAGGATTTGTCTCATAACAAACTATTTAAGTTACAAGTTAGTAAACAAAAGCCCAACTTTGTTTGTCCAGTCCAGATGAAGCACAACAGCGATAATGACCATTGCTTTAATGTCCAGCCAGCCTTGCACCCAATGTTGTGTAGTGCATTTTACTGAGGCTTATAAATATCCCAATATTCTTTTGGAGTTACAATCTTTGTTTGTTTATAAATAGGAAATGTAAAGTCTGTAGTATTGCCTGTAATCACAAAGTCCGCTAAACATTCGTCGGCAAGTTCTAAAATCATATTGTCGTCAACATCTGAAATAAGGTCAAGTGTTATAGTCGGAATATACTTTGTCGCTTTTGTTTCTATTTCAACAAGTAAAGCTTCAGCACGAATAAAGAAGTCTGTAAATTTTGAAAATTTTGGTCTTGCTAAAACTTTGTAATATTCAGCTAATAATTCTTCTGAAATACAAAGTTGAAATTTCTGCTCAATAAAAAGGTCGTTAATAATGAGGTTTGGGTAACCACGTTGAATGAGAGATGAAACAATTACATTCGTATCAATTACGATTTTTTGCATTTTTTCTAACAGCTTTTACTTCATTTGTAATTTCGTCCATTGTCATTTTTGAAATGCCATATTTTTCCGCAAGTTCTAAGCATTTACTTAGGTTTTGGCGTGTCAATTCTTTGCTAACAATGTCAATAAAATCAGTAAAAGTTAACTTGTCTTCCTTCAAACCGAACTTGTTATATTCAATATCTGATATGGAAACATTTATTGTCCGCATAATTTTAATGTTTGACCAAATTTACGAAAATTGTTCAGATGTTCAAGGTTTTTGCTACCAGTCGTTGCATTACACACAACAGTTTAATTTCAAATCATCCAGCGGATAGATTATTTTTATTAGGCCTTTCCCACGCCTGTTCTCCCAACCAGCGGGCAGCATAATCTTCATTACTTTGGCTGTAAATTATATTTTTTGTAATAAATGTTGGGGTATCGGCTATTGCCGTTGGTCAAAGACCAAACGGCAGCAACTACCTACGACGGCAAAGCAAACCCAATGTTGAACTAAACCTTCGGTAGCCTTTGCGAGTATTAAATGCCATATATTTGTGGTATTCGCTAATCCTGCCTTTCCAAAAAATGAGCTGATATACAGCAAGTTAACGAGAACCCCATAATATAAAATAAGACTACCAAAGTTTCCGTTCAACATCGCTTTCATTTCTTGCCCGTTGGGCAAAACGAAAGCTTAGTTATTGGGCGTAGTTGTTTAATCGTTAAGTCTGCTATCGATGTCCATGCGTTCGTGTAAAATTCTTATAATCTCAATTGTGTCATTTATAATTCTATAGAAGATAAGGTGAGATTTAACTTTAGAAGCACGGTAACCTTTTCGAATATATTCCATTGATTTACCTGCATCTCTGTTCTTGCAAATAAAGTTGATTTCGTCAAAAATTAAATTATAGTAGCGATCAGCCTGCTCAACAGACCATTTTTCAACAGTAAAAAGCCAAATTTCTTCTATGTCAGAAACAGCTTTTTTAGTAATAATAAATGGCAATGGTCTCATAAAAACTTGCTGTGAAGTTTCTTTAAATGTGCTTTTGCGTCAAAGTTTTTTTCTACTCCGCTTTTCTCACCTTGGGAAAGAGCTTTGTTGAGGATTTTGATTTTGGATTCTTCAGTTTCCAAAAGTCTTAGTGCAGTTCTAATTACTTCACTTGCCGAGTTGTATTGACCAGATGATATTTTAGTAGAAATAAATTCTTCGAAGTGTTCGCCTAGTAAAATGGAAGTATTTTTTGACATATGGGTCTTTTGATAAAAGTACCAATAATTGGTATATTGTCCAAAAAAAACTGTTAAAAAATTAGGGTGCCAATTACGCACAACGAACTGTATTTGCGAAGCGAGGGCTTCAGAATTCCGTCCGCCTGTTACTGATGACTAAAAGTACTGAAATTTTTGTTGTGAACGTAAATATAGCCAGCGCACTGAGAGCGTAGCAAATATCGCTGGCGGTTTAGAACTCGTCCAGCCGAAAGCCGAAGATTGTTAGCGATAAAATGCTGAATTTACTTCCTTCCGCCCGAAGTTTTGCAAATACACTGTTAGCAGAAGCCTTAATTTTCTGAAACTAAAAATGTAATTGGTTGTCTGCGATAAGCTTTAACAATGTTTCCATTTTGAGTAGCTGGAGTCCAGTTTGGACTTTTTTTAATTATTCGAATAACTTCTTCCTCCATTCCAAAGCCATGATTTGTTTCAGCAACGATATTAGAAATGCCACCGTCTTTAGCAACTATAAATTTTACAACAACTTTATAAGTACCTGCAGGTGCGGAATTTTTTACAGGAATGGTAACTTTTAGATTTTTTATCAGATATTTTTCCCATGCTTCAACTCCGCCGGGAAACATGGCTTCAACTTCAACTTTTTCATAAATACTAGTGTCCAACTGAGTTGAAGCGTTTTGATTCTTTGTCGAGTCCTGAGAAAAACTTTTCGACGAAATAATTATAAGTAATATAATGAATTTCAAATGTCTAGTCATAATCGAGTGTTTCTGGTTTCTGCTAACAGTTGTATTTACGCTAAAATACGCTTCTATTTTTCTCAAACAATTTTTTCAATCCTTTATTTTAAAATGACTTACGCAAAAAAACGCGGTTTCTAACTTATAGCGCAAATACAACTCAGTTTAATTTCAAATCATCCAGCGGATAGATTATTTTTATTAGGCCTTTCCCACGCCTGTACTCCCGAACAGCGGGCTATAGAATGTCCTTTGTTTTGGCTGTATTTTATATATTTTTTGTAATAAACCTGGGTATCGGCTATTGCCGTTGGTCAAAGACCAGAAGAAGGCAACTAGCTTCAGGGACAAAGACAGACTACCCAAAACCCTAGCCCGCAATCCCTCCCCAATCGCCTCGTATCCCCTTCGTAGTCCCCCCGTAGATAGTTGCCCAAACCATACCCAAACCTGCCCGAACCTGCCCGATCGTTCCCATACGTGCCAAAACATTCCCAAACTTGCCCAAATATGCCACAATCCAACGTTCAACATTAAACCCTTAAACCATTAAACGCTTTTACCCTGGCATTGCCCGGCAGATCCCTCCTCCGTCGGGATGACAGCTTTCGTCAACCAATACCCACCATCCAAGCTGTCATAGCAGGCCACTTAACTCTTAAGATGGTTGCAGATAAAGAAATTGAAATATCAGTATACACTCCAATCCGAAAAACCTTTGAACCTTTAAACCCTTAAACCTTTAAACCCTTAAACCTTTGAACCCTTGAACCCTTGAACCTTTGAACCCTTAAACCCTTAAACCTTTGAACCTTTAAACCTTTGAACCCTTGAACCCTTGAACCTTTGAACCCTTAAACCTTTGAACCTTTTCATGCTTACTCAGTTTTTTTTATGATATTTGCGTAATCCCATATATACACATGAAGGTTTTAATAAAACAAGCCAAAATAACCTGTTCTTCCTCTCCGCTCAACGGGCAAGTAAAAGACATCCTTATTATTGATGGTATTATCCACAGCATTGCCGGTAACATTACAGAACCTGCCGATGAAACCATTGCTGCAGACAACCTGCACCTAAGCATTGGATGGATGGATATATTTGCCAGTTTCGGAGATCCGGGATACGAACACAAGGAAACACTCGGTTCGGGTGCCGCCGCTGCTGCAGCCGGTGGTTTTACCGATGTAATGGTACTGCCCAATACCAATCCTGCGGTGGCTACCAAATCGGTAGTAGAATACATCAAACAAAAAGCAGCCGGACTTCCGGTTAATATATACCCCATTGGAGCCATAACCAAAAATGCCGAAGGAAAAGAATTGACAGAAATGTATGATATGGCCGGCAGCGGCGCCATTGCCTTTAGCGATGGTACCAACCCCTTGCAAAGCCCCGGGGTATTGCTGAAAGCTTTACAATATGTATTGCCCCTAAACGCCAGCATCATTCAACTGCCCGACGATAAAAGCATCAGCGCACATGGCCTGATGAACGAAGGGATTGTGAGCACCCAACTTGGCCTGCCCGGCAAACCTGCCATTGCAGAAGAACTGATGATAGCAAGGGATATTGAATTGGTAAAATATACCGGATCTAAACTGCATATCACCGGCGTTAGTACCCAAAAAGGAATAGAACTGATTACAGCCGCCAAAAAAGAAGGCCATGCAGTAACCTGCTCTGTTAGCCCTGCACATCTTTGGTTCTGCGACCAAGACCTGGATAGCTACGATACCAATTTAAAATTAAATCCTCCCCTGCGCACTGCTGCCGACAGGGCTTACCTGCAACAGGCTTTAAAAGACGGACTGATTGATTGCATCGCCTCCCACCACTTTCCACAGCATTGGGATGATAAAACCTGTGAGTTTGAATATGCCCGAAATGGTATGACAGGACTGGAATCAGTTTATGGGGTGGTCAACAAATTTGCAAAAGATACGGCTACATTGGTAGAACAACTAACCATTGCTCCACGCAATATTTTTGGATTAGCCATTCCTCAAATAACAGAAGGCGCTGCGGCATGCCTTACTTTATTTACCCCCGATACAAAATATATTTTCCAGGAAAACCAGCAACATTCAGTGTCTAAAAACAATGCATTTGTGGGCAAAAACCTTTTGGGGAAAGTAATCGCCATTGTTAATAAAAATAAAATCTGCCTCAACAAATAATGAAGAACCTTAGCGCTGCCTACAAAGGATTAATAACAGGGTTTTTAATAATCCTTTTATCCGGGATCGTCTATTATACAATGGGCAATTTTGACAATCCCATTGCATTGGCCGCATACGCTATTTATACGCTGGGTATTATATGGACTTTATATGGATTTTATAAATCACCGCAAGAAAACAAATCTCCGGGACAGTATTTTGGCCAGGGTTTTAAATGTTTTATTGTAGTAACCCTCCTGATGGTTTGTGCCAACTGGCTGTTTCTAAAAATGAATGACAGTTTTAGAAATGAAATGATAGCCTACCAACGGGAGTTGCTGATGCAAAACAAAGACTTTACATCGGTAGATGTGGAAACACAAATAGCCAACTTTACAAAAATGATTATCCCCTCCTATACCATGTCGGTAATACTATCTTACCTGGGTGTGGGAACTTTAATAACTTTATTTGGATCTGTTTTTTTTACGATCATTAAAAAAAATAAATAAGAACCGGCTGTTGTAAAGCCGCCACAATTTTACCGATAAAATTTTTCACCATGGATCTATCAGTTATAATACCACTTTTTAATGAAGATGAATCGCTGCCCGAACTGGCTGCTTGGATAGAAAGAGTGGTAAATGCCAATGGCTACAGCTACGAAGTGATCATGATCGATGATGGCAGTACCGATAACTCATGGAATGTAATTGAATCACTGAGGGCACAGAATCCCAATATAAGAGGCATTAAATTTCAGCGCAACTATGGCAAAAGTGCTGCATTAAATGAAGGCTTTAAAGCTGCCCAGGGCGATGTGATCATTACCATGGATGCCGATATGCAGGATAGCCCCGACGAAATACCCGAACTAAGAAAAATGATCATCGAAGAGGGATACGATCTGGTGAGCGGATGGAAAAAGAAACGCTACGACAATACCCTTACTAAAAATATTCCTTCAAAATTATTTAATGCTGCAGCCCGTAAAAGTTCGGGTATTAAACTGCACGACTTTAACTGCGGCCTGAAAGCTTACCGCAAAAAAGTAGTAAAAAGCATCGAAGTATATGGAGAAATGCACCGATACATTCCTATCCTTGCCAAATGGGCCGGGTTTAGAAAAATCGGCGAAAAAGTGGTGGAACACAGGGCAAGAAAATTTGGTGTTACCAAATTTGGCTGGGAACGTTTTGTAAACGGTTTCCTGGATCTTTTCTCCATCATGTTTGTGGGCAAGTTTGGAAAAAGACCCATGCACTTTTTTGGACTTTGGGGCAGCATCGTATTTTTTCTTGGTCTCGTTATCTGGACTTATCTCTTTGTAGCAAAATTTGCTTTCCTTAAATACAATATGACCGACAGACCCATCTTTTATGTAGGCGTTATTTCACTTGTTATTGGTACACAGCTTTTCCTGGCTGGTTTCCTGGGAGAATTAATTTCCAGAAACTCGGCAGAAAGAAACAGTTATTTGATAGAAGAAAAAATAGGACTTTAAGGAGATGGAACGCTGATAACACGGATGAACGGATAAAAACGGATTTGCTTTCGCTTTGCTCAAGAAAAAACAAGTTAATTAAAATGGAAATCTATGTTATTACACGAAGATTTAACCGAAATAATTATCCAATGTTTTTATAAAGTATACAACCAACTGGGATTTGGTTTTTTGGAAAAGGTATATGAAAATGCAATGTTGATTGAATTAAAAAATGCAGGCTTGTTAACAGCCAAACAAGTGGCTATAGATGTTTATTATGAAGAACAACCAGTTGGAAATTATTACGCAGATTTGGTTGTAGAAGATAAAATAATAATAGAGCTGAAAGCTGGAGAAGGAGTATTAATAGAAGAACATGAGTTACAACTAATCAATTATTTAAAAGCAACAAATATAGAAGTTGGGATATTATTGCATTTTGGAAAAAAACCTATCTTCAGGAGAAAAATATTTACAAATCCTATTTAGTAAAATCAGTGTAAATCAGTTCAATCAGTGTCATCAGCGTTCTATAAAAAAATTATCATCATAGGTCCCGCTCACCCGCTTAGAGGCGGAGGCATGAGCACTTTTAACGAAAGGCTGGCAAAAGCATTTATGCAGGCAGGCCATACCGTTAGTATCTATACATTTTCTTTACAATACCCCTCCTTTCTGTTCCCAGGCACTTCGCAATACTCTACAGAACCGGCACCTGCAGGGCTGAATATAAAAGTATTGATCAATTCCATCAATCCGCTTAACTGGATAAAAGTAGGCCGGATGCTGCGCAAAGAAAGTCCCGACCTAATTGTAGTACGTTACTGGCTGCCATTTATGGGGCCCTGCTTCGGTACTATTTTAAGAATAGCCAAAAAAAACAAACACAGCAAAGTGGTATGCATAGCCGATAACATCATACCCCATGAAAAAAGAGCCGGCGACAAAGCTTTCACCCAATACTTTATAAAACCTGTAGATGCTTTTATAACCATGAGCGAAAAAGTACTGGCCGACCTCAAGCTGTTTAACAATACAAAACCGGCGGAGTATATACCCCATCCTTTGTATGATAATTTTGGCGAAAAAATACCCAAAGACTTAGCTAGAAAAAACCTGGGCATTGCAGCCAATGAAAAAATCATTTTGTTTTTTGGATTTATCAGAAAATACAAAGGGTTGGATATGCTGCTGGAAGCAATGGCCCTGTTAAAAGATAAAATGCCCGATTTAAAACTGATGATTGCCGGAGAATATTACGAGGATCAAAAACAATACGAAGAGCAAATAGAGCAGTTGGGTATTAGAGACAGGCTTATTTTAAAAACAACATTTATTGCCGACAACGAAATAAAAAATTACCTATGTGCTTCCGACCTGGTGGTGCAACCCTACCGCAATGCCACGCAGAGCGGCGTTACACCCCTAGCCTATCATTTTGAAATACCAATGGTGGTTACCAATGTAGGGGGGCTTGCAGCAATGGTACCCCATGACAAAGTGGGCCTGGTAGCAGAACCCAATGCAGCATCGCTTGCCCAAAATATAGAAGCGTATTTTCAAAAAGGCGAAGATTGGTTCTTACCACAATTAAGAGAAGAAAAGAAAAAATACAGCTGGGATTTAATGCTGAATGGAATATTAAACATTACTCAATGACAACTATTTTTAGTAAAGCACCACTTCGTATAGGCCTTGCCGGTGGTGGAACAGATGTGAGCCCATATTGCGATCTTTATGGTGGCGTAGTAGTAAATGCAGCGATATCCTTATACACCCATACGTCCATTTTAAAATCGGAACAACCAACCATTACTTTTGATGCTACCGACAGGAATGAGAAACATGTTTTCCCTTTAGCAGAATCATATCCCATTGATGGGAACCTCGATCTGCACAAGGGCGTATACAACCGCCTGCGCAAAGATTTTAATCCACCAATGTTTGGTTTTCACCTGATGACTTTTTCTGACGCACCCGCAGGTTCAGGACTCGGCACTTCCTCAACCCTTGTGGTG
>CANNJE010000105.1 GCA_947504605.1 Chitinophagaceae bacterium | reverse complement strand
TTCGTTTTGGTCTTTACATCAATATTACGACCTTCTTTTAGCCGGATATAAATTGCTGCAGGATTGCTTTCACTTTGTATTAAAAAATTGATTGTGGCCATGAATTAAAGGTACTATTTTTCACCCGATTTTAGCCCACATTTAGCCCACATTAGCCCACATCTAGCCCACAATTGTTCAATTTGGTTCAATTTAGTTCAATTTATTTCCACTATTAAAGGTTTAGGTATAGTTTATAATAGATTGAAATACAATATACAATGCAGTATTTATAATACTTTCAGAAAAAAGTAAAAATGAACTGTATTAAGTTCCTAGCTCTCCGCATCATACCTCATTAAAGCGCTGTAAAACGAAAGTTTACAGCGCTTTTTGTTTTGTAGAAAATATGGGGAAAAATACACTTGACAACAAACCCAATCCATCATTTATTTAGGATTCTCCTAATATCTACTTTAAAATATCATTTTTTTTATTTACATGCTTTAAATTTCAAGCCATTTAAGGGAATTCTTATATATTTATCTATCTGAATAAAATTGATATTATGGACCGAAAGAAATTTATACAAAAAGCAGGTATTGCCGCAGCATCTTTGGCAGCATTACCATCCGGTAATTTATTTGCATCTAATAAGGATACCAAAGTTAGAGTGGCTATTATGGGAGTTGGTTTGCGTGGACAAGATCACTTGGATCTATTATTAAGAAGGGCTGATGTGGATGTAGTAGCCATTTGTGATATAGATGATAGAATGCTTACCAGTTCTAAAGAAGCGATTACCAAGAGCGGAAAAAAAATGCCCCTGATTTTTAAGGGTGATATTTACGCATGGAAAAAGATGCTCGAAATAAAAGGACTTGATGCGGTTATTATTGCTACTCCCTGGGAATGGCATAAAGAGATGATTATTGGTTCTATTGAGTCGGGCGTTAAATATGTTGGGTCTGAGGTAATGATTGGAACAACTTTGCAGGATCATTGGGATGTTGTAAAAGCTGCTGAAAAATACAACGCTCATGTGATGATGCTCGAAAATGTTTGTTACCGCAGAGATGTTATGGCCGTATTAAATATGGTACGTCAGGGGATATTGGGCGAAATGATTCATCTGCAGGGTGGTTACCAGCATGATCTGAGAGAGGTGAAATTTAATGATGGTATCAAACCTTATGGTGGTGGTTGTGAAATTGGCGATAAAGCATGGACTGAAGCAAGGTGGAGAACCCATCACTCTATTTACCGTAATGGAGACCTGTATCCCACACATGGTATTGGGCCCATTGCACAATACATAAATATCAATAGGGGAAATCGTTTTTTAAACCTTTGTTCTTTTTCATCCAAGTCAAGAGGATTACATGAACATATTGTAAAAACTTGCGGAGAAAAACATCCCAATGCAGCCATCAATTTTAAACTGGGAGATGTGGTAACTACTTCTTTAAACTGCGCCAATGGCGAAACTATTTTACTGCAACATGATACCAGTTTGCCAAGACCTTATTCACTTGGTTTCAGGGTACAGGGTACCAATGGTTTATGGATGGATGTAAACAGAGGTATGTATGTAGAAGGTAAATCAAAACCACACCAATGGGATGCAGCCAAAGAATGGTTGGATAAATATGATCATCCATTGTGGAAAAAATACAGCAATGATGCAGAAGGTGCAGGCCACGGAGGCATGGATTTTTTTGTGATACACTCGTTCATAGAATCTGCTAAACGCAAAACGGCTACAGCACTGGATGTTTATGATGCTGCAGCTTGGAGTGCTATAACACCGCTGAGTGAACAATCCATTGAATTGGGGAATGAAACAGTTCCTTTTCCTGATTTTACAGGTGGTCAATGGATGTATAGAAAACCTGTATTCGCATTTAATGATGATTATTAATATTTGAATTATTAAAAAAAATGTTGCAACAGGTTTTAAAAGCTTATGGGTTTAACAGTATCTCTGTCCAAGTTAGTGCCTATGGCAGTGGATTGATCAATTCAACCTGGTTGGTAATGGCAGAGGATAAAAAATATATTTTACAAAAAATAAACGATCAGGTATTTAAACATCCTGAAGCAATCGAATATAATATCAATACCATCGCTTCCTTTTTACAAACAAACCATCCGGATTATTTATTTACTGCACCGGTAAAAACGTCTGAAGGAAGTACGATGTTGAAGATAGAGGGAGATGGTTATTATCGATTGTTTCCTTTTGTGAAGGATGCTAACTCCATCGATGTAGTTGAAACAGCTGCACAGGCTTTTGAGGCAGCAAGCCAGTTTGGCCGGTTTACAAAAATGCTGAGTGGGCTGAATATCGAAACCTTAAAAACAACGATTCCTTCCTTTCATGATCTCTCCCTACGGTATCAACAGTTGCTGCTTTCTTTGGAAAATGGCAACAAGCAAAGGATAGAAGATGCAGCTACATTGATAAAAGATGTTAAAAGCTATTCCTTCATCGTTGAAGAATACGAACAAATAAAGCTTAATCCTGCATTTAAACAACGAGTTACGCACCACGATACTAAAATAAGTAATGTGCTCTTTGATAGCCAAGCAAAAGGTTTATGTGTAATAGATTTGGATACAATGATGTCTGGTTATTTTATAAGTGATGTAGGAGATATGATGCGAACCTATCTTTCCCCGGTAAGCGAAGAAGAAACAGATTTCGAAAAGATCGAATTAAGAATTCCTTTTTACAAAGCTGTTGTAGAAGGATATTATCAGGAGATGAAAGATGAATTAACGGATACAGAAAAAAAGTATTTCTTTTATGCCGGTATATTTATGGTCTATATGCAGGCAATCCGTTTTCTTACGGATCATTTTAATGATGATAGCTATTATGGCGCAAAATATAAAGGGCATAACCTAATAAGAGCAAAGAATCAAATGGATTTATTGCATAAAATGATGGATAAGCAAACTATATTGCAGTTGAATTTTGCTTAAGAACTATTTGTATTGATTACCTCATATTGTAACTAATGTCACCTTTATTGTCATTTACTTACTGGAAATTTGCAGCGAAATAAAATTATTTGAATGGAAATTGTAGGTTACTTCATGACTGCGCTCGTAGGGATTTCACTTGGGTTAATAGGTGGAGGAGGTTCTATCCTAACCGTGCCAATCCTTGTTTACCTTATGGGGATTAATCCCGTGCTGGCTACTTCCTATTCTCTTTTTATCGTAGGATCCACATCCATGGTAGGGGCTACTATAAGTTACCGCAATGGACTCGTTAAAGTAAAAACAGCTTTGTTTTTTGGCTTGTCTTCCATTGCTACTGTTTTTCTCATCAGGAGATTTATAATGCCTGCTATTCCAGATATCCTTTTTAAAACTGATTTTTTTTCGCTATCGAAATCCGTAACCATCATGGTTTTGTTTGCCCTGCTGATGTTGTTTGCAGCAGTAGCCATGATCCGGGATAAAAAAGTAATAGAGGCGGATAGTAAACCTTTTTCAGAAATGGGGAGTAAGGTAACATCCTTGTTATCCTATGGTGTATTGATTGGTACTGCAACAGGTTTTCTCGGTGCCGGAGGAGGTTTTTTATTAATCCCGGCGCTGGTATTGATATTTAAAATACCAATGAAGGAAGCTGTTGGCACCTCCTTATTGATTATTGCGCTTAATTCAATTATTGGTTTTGCCGCCGATTATGGACATTACATTATTAATTGGAAATTTTTGATAAGTATTGCGCTCATTGCAATAACAGGCATCTTTATCGGAACCTTTATCAGCAAAAAAGCAGATGGGGAAAAACTGAAAAAAGCATTTGGCTGGTTTGTATTTGTCATGGGGCTTTATATATTAATGCATGAACTGTTTTTTCATACATAGCCGTTATAAATTAATATAGCAGCCAATGATGTTTGCCAACTGATTATATGATAACAATCAGCTATTAAAAATGGTCATCCTTCCTACCTTTGAAACCTCAATTTTGCTTATTGGCAGATTATATATGAAACTATTATTCCAAAAAACAATTCATGAAAGTAGAACAAATTTATACCGGCTGTATAGCCCATGCAGCTTATTATCTAGAGAGCAATGGAGAAGCCGCCATTTTTGATCCGTTAAGAGAAGTTCAGCCATATATTGATCGTGCTGCAAAAGACAATGCAATTATTAAATACGTATTTCTTACACATTTCCATGCCGATTTTGTAAGCGGTCATTTGGATCTTGCCAAAAAAACTGGCGCACAGATCATTTACGGACCAACAGCAAAACCATCTTATAAAATAATTGCGGCACATGATGGCCAGGTTTTCAGGTTGGGCAATTATACCATAAAAGTAATTCATACACCCGGTCATACATTAGAAAGTACCACTTTTATGCTCATCGAAAAAGATGGTACCGAGCATGGTCTTATAACCGGTGATACCTTGTTTATTGGTGATGTGGGCAGGCCAGATCTAGCGCAACATGTTATTGCAGATTTGACACAGGAAAAATTAGCAGGTTATTTGTTTGATTCTTTGCGTAAAAAAATTATGCCATTGAGCGATCATTTAATTGTGTATCCTAATCATGGTGCAGGAAGTGCCTGTGGTAAAATGATGAGTAAGGAAACTACAGATACCTTGGGCCATCAGAAAGAAGTGAATTATGCATTAAATCCAGCACTTACAAAGCAAGAATTTATAAAAGCAATCCTTACAGGGCTTACGCCTCCTCCCGGATATTTCCCAAAAAATGTATTGATGAATTTGCAAGGCTATGAGAGTTTAGATACCGTATTAGAAAGAGGACGTAATGCATTATCGCCTGAAGCTTTTGAAACTGCCGCCAATGAAAACGAAACCCTCGTATTAGATACAAGGAATGCAGCTGATTTTGCCAAAGGATTTATCCCAAACAGCATCAATATCGGCCTGGAAGGAAATTTTGCCCAATGGGTAGGAGAGATGATCTCTGATATTAAACAACCCATACTCTTGGTATGTAATCCTGGAAAGGAAGGCGAAGCAATGATCAGGCTGTCAAGGGTTGGTTATGATGGCACCATCGGATATTTAGAGGGAGGTTTCGCCAGTTGGGAAAATGCAGGCAAAGACATCAATAGCCTAAATAGAATTACTGCAGAAGAATTTGAAAAAATATACAATACAGAAAAAAAATTGGTTATTGATGTAAGAAAAAGAACAGAGTTTCAGTCTGAACATATCATTGATGCCGTCAATATTCCTTTGAACGAGATCAATGATCATTTATCAGAAATTCCTAAGGACAAACCTTTTATCATTCATTGTGCCGGGGGGTACCGGAGTATGATAGCAGCATCAATTTTAAAACAAAGAGGCTGGGATAATTTTACCGATGTAATCGGAGGTTTTACTGATTTGGCTAAAAAAGATTTACCCAAAACAGCCTATATGTGCCCAACAAGCTTGTTGTAATATAATTTCTATATAAAAAGCCCCGAAATAATTTCGGGGCTTTTTATGTTTAAAACACTATCCTGATTGTTCTGTTAAAAGCAACAAAAGTTACTGATAATAAGAAAAACTTAGTTCAACTTTGCAATATAAAAAACAGGTTTATGAATATAGAACAAATTTATACCGGTTGTTTAGCTCAGGGAGCATATTATATCAGCAGCAATGGCGAAGCTGCCATTATTGATCCATTAAGGGAAACACAGCCTTATATAAGTCGGTTAGAAAAAGACAATGTAAAACTGAAGTATATTTTTGAAACCCATTTTCATGCTGATTTTGTAAGCGGTCATTTAGATCTTGCAAAAAAAACAGGAGCTTCCATTGTTTACGGACCCACCGCTCAACCATCATTCGAATTCATTTCAGCAAAAGATGAACAAGAATTTAAGATAGGGTCAATTATTATTAAAGTATTGCACACTCCCGGACACACTTTAGAAAGCACAACCTATCTTTTAAAAGATGAAACCGGAAAAGATTATTGCATTTTTAGCGGTGATACCCTGTTCTTAGGAGATGTGGGGCGACCAGATCTTGCTCAAAAAGCAGCTCATATGACACAGGAGGAATTAGCAGGGTTATTGTATGAAAGTTTGAATAATAAAATTATGCCTTTGGCAGATGATGTAATTGTTTATCCTGCACACGGTGCAGGTAGTGCATGTGGAAAAAATATGATGAAGGAAACGGTTGATACATTAGGGAATCAAAAGAAGATGAATTATGCATTAAATCAGCCCACAAAAGCAGCTTTTGTAAAAGCAGTAACAGAAGGATTGTTACCGCCTCCTGCATATTTTGGTCTAAATGTGGCCATGAATAAAACAGGTTATGAAAGTTTTGAAACTGTTTTGCACAATGGTTTGCGTGCCCTAAACGCTGAGGAATTTGAAGCGGCTGCAGAAAATACAAATGCATTGATTTTGGATGCCAGAACCAATACTGAATTTTTTAAAGGATTTATTCCTCAATCTGTGAGTATTGGTTTAGACGGAGATTTTGCTCCTTGGGTGGGTGCCCTGATTGTAGATGTAAAACAACCTTTGTTGCTTGTTACCGAAAAGGGTAAAGAAGAAGAAACCGTGACTCGTTTAAGCAGGGTTGGTTTTGATAATATCCTGGGACATTTAAAAGATGGTTTTGAAACCTGGCTTGAGTCGGGTAAAGAAGCAGATGTTGTGGATAGAATTACTGCAGATTCTTTTGCAAAGGAATTCGTGATAGGAGAAGATAAAATCATTGATGTGCGAAAAGAATCTGAATATGCTGCAGAACATGTAGAAGAAGCATACAACAGACCTTTGGCAAATATCAATGAATGGGTAAAGGAAATAGATCCAAATGAACATTTTTACTTGCATTGTGCAGGCGGCTACCGTAGTATGATTGCAGCCTCTATTTTACAAGCAAGGGGTTATCGCAACTTTACTGAAATAGCTGGAGGTTTTAAAGCAATCAGCACAACAGCTGTCCCTAAAACAAATTTTGTTTGCCAAAGTAAAATGATGAATCCCTGATTTTACTTGATATAATTTATACTAAAATAAAATGCCAAATGAGTAATTATTGGAATGAACGGTATAGTAAGGAAGAATATGCTTACGGAGACGAACCGAATGTGTTTTTTGCAGAACAACTCAAATTGTTAAAACCAGGGGTTGTTATTTTTCCCTGCGAGGGCGAGGGTAGAAATGCTGTATATGCTGCATCGCAGGGATGGAGTGTACATGCATTCGACAGTAGTGAAGCAGGTAAAACAAAAGCTTTGTTATTGGCTCAAAAGAAAGGGCAGACTATTCAATACATTATTGATGATGCGTTGGATGTTCAATATCCCAAGGCAACTGCAGATGCGGTCGTTTTTATATTTGCTCATTTTCCTGCTTCCATAAGAGCAACTGTGCATCAAAAAGCCATTGATTGGTTGAAGCCGGGTGGGAAAATAATATTAGAAGTCTTTAATCCAAATCAATTACAAAACACTTCCGGCGGCCCACAGGATATATCCATGTTATATACGGAAGATATGCTAAGGGCTGATTTCGCCGGTTTGGAAATAGAATTATTGCAACTAATTGAAACATCTTTAAGTGAGGGCAGATTTCACCAGGGTAAGGCAGATGTAATCAGGTTTGTGGGGGTTAAAAAATAAAATATATCGTAAATGGATTTTAAAAAAATATACTCGTTTATAAAAAACAATCTAGTTAATATAATTCTTACAGGTTTTGTTTTGGTGGTTTTATTTAATCCGGATGCAAAGTCATGGATGCTGCAACAACTCGTTAAAGTAGGTTTGTTTAACGCTGAAATAAAAAAGGAAGGGCTGAAGGATGTACCGAAAAATATTTCTTTCTCTTTTATAAATTCAGAAGGTAAAATGTTGAATACAGCAGATCTGAAAGGTAAAGTGGTATTCATTAATTTCTGGGCAAGTTGGTGTCCGCCATGCAGAGCAGAAATGCCTTCCATACAGACTTTGTATAATAAATTAAAAGCCGATGATAGGATTGTTTTTTTATTTATGAACGAAGATGAGGATGAAACGAAGGCAACGAACTACCTTAAAAAAAATAATTATACAATACCTTTCTATAAACCTTTCGGTGTTATTCCTGATGCCATTTTTAGCGGATCGCTGCCAACAACAGTGGTGCTTGACAAAAATGGAAAAATGGTTTTAAAACATCAGGGAATGGCAGGTTATGACAGCGATGGTTTTATGAAACAATTAATGGAATTATTATAATGCAGTTTCGTAACAAAAGTTACCATTTCTTTTTTTTAACTTTTTTACTTTTGTTTAAATTAAATTAATATGGCTACGATGCAACTTACAACAGCTGATTTCAAAAATAAAATCTTTAACTACGAAACTGAAAAGGATTGGAAATACCTTGGACAATTACCGGCGATCATTGATTTTTATGCAGATTGGTGCGGACCCTGTAAAATGGTAGCACCGGTATTAGAAGAACTCTCCAAAGAATATGAGGGCAGGTTAAATATTTATAAAGTAAATACAGATATAGAACAGGAACTGTCTGCAATATTTGGCATTCAAAGTATTCCTTCTTTTCTTTTTATTGATGCTGCAGGAGAACCATCTCTGCAGCCCGGAGCATATCCTAAGCATGTATTTAAAAAAATAATTGAAGAGAATTTGCTTGTTGTTTCGGAAAACGAAAAATTATAATCATTGACAAAACGATTAAGATATTGAATTGTTTTAACAGGCTTGTGAAATACACAGGCCTTTTATTTATGCAAACAATAGGTTCTTGACGTCTGAAATAATATTTGTAACCAGCTGAATCTAATATTTAAAATTGCTAATAATGAAACCTATAACTGCTTTTATTTTATTGATGATGGTTATGCCTACATCAAATGCCCAAAAATTAAACAAAGAATTTCCTTATTCTATTCGTTTAGAACAGGCCGCTATCGATTCTTTTCCAGCCCTGCAATCTTTTTCTATTGCAACTGCTCAGGGCAAATGGTTAATGATTGGAGGCCGAACAGACGGACTTCACCGTAAACAACCCTGGGCCACTTTTGATGAAGCCGGTCAAAATAAATTCATCTATGTAGCAGATCCTGTTAATAACAAAGTATGGAAAACATCTCTGCAGAATTTACCAGTATCTGTGATTGAGCAATTTCAAAGCACAAATATGGGGTTTTGCCAGATGGATAACCGCCTGGTCTTGACAGGTGGTTATGGTTATAGCCAATCTAATGATGAACATATTACCTTCCCTTATCTAACCGTTATTCAGGTAAATGAAATGATCAATGCCATTATAAACGACCAGCCCATAGCAGACTTTATCACACAGGTTAAAGATGAGCGTATGGCTATTACAGGAGGAAGGCTAGCGCATTTAAAGGATACATTGATACTCGCTGGCGGCCAAAGGTTTGATGGCAGGTATAATCCAATGGGGCCTGATCATGGACCTGGCTTTACACAAGTATACAGTAATGAGATTAGAAAATTTACGTTGAACTTTTCTGATAAGATGGTTGCAGTAAAAAATTATAATGCTATAAGGGACAGTATTAATCTTCATCGTCGTGATTATAATTTAGTTCCACAGGTATTTAATAAATCCGAGTTGGGATTTACAATGTTTTCCGGTGTTTTTAAATACAATGTAGATTTACCTTATACTAATTTTGTAGATATAGCCAGTGGTAGCTATGTTTTGAATAATGATTTCGAACAAAAATTAAATCATTACCACAGTGCTGTAATGCCTTTTTATTCAAAAAATACCAATGCAATGACAGCTGTTTTTTTTGGTGGTATTGCTCAGTATTCTCCAAATAAAAATGGGAAGGTTAAAAGCAATACAAATGTTCCTTTTACTAAAACAATCAGTGTAATCATTCGAAAAGAAGCATCGGTAAAGGAGTTTAGTTTGCCGTTGGAGATGCCGGGATATCTTGGAGCTGCGGCCGAATTTGTTTATAATCCTGGTGCAAATATGTACCTGGAAGGAATTATTGATGCAGATGCTTTCTCAAACAAAGAAATTCTTGTTGGTTATATTGTTGGCGGAATAAACAGTACAGACAAAAACATATTTTGGATTAACTCCGGAAAGGAGAGTAGTGCCAGTGGCGAAATTATAAAAGTATATATTAAAAGCATTCGCTAAGGAGAATAACAACATCAATTATTTTAGGGAGATAGAATTTATAAAAAAATGCTCAGCTTCTGGAACTGAGCATTTTTTGTATGAAGTAGGTTTAAATTTTATCGTTGTTTAAGCAGGTAGCTAAAGCCAAAGCCAATATTTGACAAAGGGGAACTGAAGAAGCCTGTATTTAGATTTAAGGATTGCGATTTTCCTGAAGAAATAGTTTGGTTATTCAGTGTGTAACTCGTTTTGGCATAGTTGTAATTAATACTAAAAAAATCGGATGTTGGACCACAGTTTATTAAGAACCGATCGGTTAGCTGGTAGCTTAAAATGGGTGCTACCGCAAAACCTATATTATAACCTTCAGATTTACCTATATCAAGTGACTGGGTATTGCTTTGTTTGGAACTATTGTATCCGATACCAGCAGATCCTCCAATTCCAACATATA
>CANNJE010000104.1 GCA_947504605.1 Chitinophagaceae bacterium | reverse complement strand
TGCCACTTACGCTCATAAAAAATGTGGCCGGCTTATTTCGGATAAGCTGTTCATTCAGATCTATACCCCGTTCCATATAATCATCTGCTGCTGCACCAAACCCAGTTGCATTGGCAGTAGCAACATCCTCTTGGCTAAAACCTTTGGTACCGCTATAGCTGCTGCCAAAAAACTTTTCCACTTCCATATAAATAAGTATTAAATGCCAAATAATTTAGTAAATTTATACTAAAATAATTAGCTAACAAATTTAGCAAGCAAAATAATTTAATCATGATTTCTGTAAACGGAGCCTATTTAATAAATATTCTTGAACGGTATATTAATAAAACCATCTCTATTCGCCGCAGCAATACTTCGGAAGAATTTAATGCATACAGCAAACAGGATGCTGCCAACGAGGAGATTGCAGATTTTATTTTATCTATACCTTATTATGATGACCGACTTAAAAATTTTATGTTGGGTAATTACGATGATACAACAATCATCATAAGTCAGTCATGGGAAATAGCATTTATAGTAAGGGCTAAAAAATGGGCTGAATGCGATGAGTGGTTACAGGAAACATTTCAACTTTCAACTGGTATACACCCAGATTGTTCAAAGGGGAAGCATGATTTTCTAACATTACCCTACTGATACAATTTTTTGTGGCCAATGTTTATACAAATTGCTATTTTTTGTAAAAGGGGAAAAGTAAAAAAATAACTGTTTTATAATATTTGCTTTGATTTTTCAGGCTGGCTTTCAGTACCTTTCACTCTTCAAATCTGATAAAATGAGACGAATATTATTATCCTTTTTTCTGCTGCTTTCTTTAAATATTTTTGCACAATCCTTGGAGGAGCTCAATGCAAAAAGACTAACCTTACCCAATGGGTGGGGTTTAACTCCTGTAGGCAAAAGTTTGCCATTGGGCGATCTGCCCCTGAATATGGCAGTCAGTAAATCGGGTAAATACATGGCTGTTACCAATAATGGACAAAGCACACAAACCATTCAGTTATTTAATACGAAAAAGTGTAAGCAACTAGACGAAGTGGTTATACCTAAAAGCTGGTACGGATTAAAATTTACGGACGATAATAAAAATCTGTATGTCAGCGGGGGGAATGATAACCGTATTTTAGTATATAGTATCGTTACCGGCAAACTGTTGCTGACAGATAGTTTTCCGTTGATAGCAAAAGGAAAAGCGTTGGCATCTCCTGCAGGCATTGAGTTGGACGAAAAAAAACAAATTTTATATACTGTTACCAAAGAAGATAATTCTTTGTATCTGATAGATATAAAAACAAAAGAGGTACTCAAAAAAATAAAATTGCCGGCAGAGGCATATAGTTGTTTGTTATCTCCGGATAAATCTGTTTTGTATATAAGCTGCTGGGGTTGTGATAAAGTCATACTCTTTGATACAAAAGCACAACAAATAAAAAACAGCATAAGTGCAGGAGATAATCCAAATGAATTACTGCTTTCAAAAAATGGCAATTGGTTATTTGTTGCCAACGCTAACGATAACAGTGTCTCAATAATAAATACGACTGAAAATAAAGTAGTAGAAACATTAAATGCTGCCTTGTATCCGGATGCTCCCAGCGGCAGTACTACCAATGCATTGGCATTAAGTGCCGATGAAAAAACATTGTATATCGCCAATGCCAATAATAATTGTTTGAGTGTTTTTGATGTGAGTAAACCTGGCCAAAGTATATCAAAAGGATTTATTCCTGTCGGCTGGTATCCTACCAGTGTAAAAGTGATTGGTAAAAAAATATTTGTTGCAAATGGAAAAGGATTTTCTTCTATGGCAAATCCTTATGGGCCTAATCCCGTAAGACGAAAAGAAGCTGTTATTTACCAGCAGGGAGATACCAGCAAGCCGGTGGGAGTGCAGTATATAGCGGGGTTATTTAAAGGAACAATGAGTATCATACATGTACCTTCAAAAAAACAGTTGAGTATTTATTCTCAGGCAGTTTATAAAAACACGCCTTATAATAAAAAACAGGAAACAGAAGCCGATGGAATGGCGGGTAATCCAATACCCATAAAAGTGGGCGATAAATCTCCCATAAAATATGTGTTTTATGTGATTAAAGAAAACAGGACGTATGATCAGGTTTTGGGGGATATTAAAAACGGAAATGGCGATACAAGCCTTGTTTTATTTGGCGAAAAAATTACTCCCAACCAGCACCGGCTGGTTAATCAATTTGTATTACTCGATAATTTTTATGTTGATGCAGAAGTGAGTGCAGATGGGCACAACTGGAGTATGGGTGCTTATTCAACCGATTACCTTGAAAAGACCTGGCCTACCAATTATGGTGGTCGTGGTGGTAAATATGATGCAGAGGGGAACCGGGCAATTGCCAATAATAAAAAAGGATTTATTTGGGATCATTGCCAGATAAATAATGTAAGCTATAGAACTTACGGTGAATTTGCAGACAACGGAAAAGCTAATATCCCTTCATTGAAAAATAATATGTGCAATTATTACGAAGGGTATAATATGAATGTAAAAGATAGTTTTCGTTTTACACAGTGGAAAAGAGATTTTGATTCGTTGCTTTCAATAAATAAAGTGCCACAATTGAGCACTGTTCGTTTTGGTAATGATCATACAGAAGGATTAAGAAAAGGAAGGCCTACACCTTTTGCTCATGTGGCCGATAATGATTTTGCAGTAGGAATGTTTATAGAGTATTTAAGCCTTTCGCCTATCTGGAATGAAACGGCCATTTTTATTCTGGAGGATGATGCACAAAATGGTGCCGACCATGTAGATGCACATAGGAGCACGGCTTATATTGCAGGAGGTTTTGTAAAACGAAATTTTGTAGATCATACCATGTACTCAACTTCTTCTATGTTGCGCACTATAGAACTTATATTAGGTATGCCCCCAATGACACAATACGATGCCGCCGCAACTCCAATGTGGCGTTGTTTTGATACTGTAGCCAAAAAATCAGATTTTAGGGCGGTATTTCCTTTAATTGATATTGATCAAAAAAATACGGCACTCAATGAATGGCAAAGGTTATCGGATTCATACAATTTTGTAAAAGAAGATGCTGTGCCTGATGTAGAATTTAATGAAGTGTTGTGGTATGCAGTAAAGGGTACGGCGGTTCCATTTCCCGGCCCAAAGAGAGCAGCTTTTTTAAAGTTAACTGAGAATAAAAAAGATGCAGATGACTGATTTTTTTGAAAAAAGGATTGTTGCTGCCATTGTAGAAATACAATGGCAGTTTTTATTTGTTCAATATTGAAAAAGTGTTGAACGGAGCGTCGCCACTGAAGCTTAATCATGGCTTTACTGCCTGTAAACAAAAAGCTTTATTTTTACAGGATATAAAAAATTCATGCAAACTATTTTAGATCAGATAACAGCATTGTTTAAGAACTATAACGATGCACCCATTACAGTCCTAGATAAACTTCCACAGGCTGGCAGCGACCGGCATTATTTTCGTATACATACAGCCGATAAAAATTATATAGCTACTTATGGAAGTAATATTAGGGAAAATGAAACATTCATTTATTTTTCTAAACAGTTTGCAAAAAAACAATTGGCTACTTCTCATTTATTATATGTGAGTGCTGATAAGTGTTGTTATATTCAGGAAGATTTTGGCAATACATGTCTGTTAGACAAGTTGGAGCAACAGGGCTATACACCAGAAGTATACGAACTGTATAAAAAGAGTTTAACACAGTTGGCTTTATTACAGGTAATGGGGCATGAACTGATTGATTATTCCAAGTGTCTTACAAATGCTGTTTTTGGAAAGCAGGCCATCATGGCGGATCTCTTGTATTTTAAATATTATTTTCTGGATGCTTTGGGCAAGCCTTACGATAAGCAAAAACTAATTGATGATTTTGAGGCAGTGAGTAATTATTTATCACATACCGAGTATAAATATTTTATGTTCCGTGATTTTCAGAGCAGAAATATAATGGTTAGCGAAGATGATCAGGTACATTTTATAGATTACCAAGGAGGGATGAACGGTGCTCCACAATATGATGTGGCTTCTTTGTTGTGGCAGGCAAAAGCCAATCTTACAGACGAATGGAAGCAAGCGTTGCTGGAAGATTATATGGATGCTTTTGAAAAAGTTGTAGAGCAGCCTTTAGACAGAGATGTTTTTAGGAGCCAGTATAATGGTTATGTTTTAATTCGTTTGTTGCAGGTTTTGGGTGCTTATGGATTCAGGGGTTTATTTGAACGTAAGGCACATTTTTTAACCAGTATTCCGCTGGCTTTGCACAACTTAAAATGGTTTATAAATCACCAAAGTCTAGGAATAGCCGTTCCTGAATTTAAAAAAGTATTGGATTACTGTATAAGTGATGAGATTATACAACGGTTCATGCCTGTTCAGGCAAACGCAGATACAGGATTGCTAGTTAATATCAACAGCTTCTCATTTATAAAAACAGGTTATCCTAAAGATGAAACTAAAAATGGGGGTGGTTTTGTTTTTGATATGAGGGGCTTATTAAATCCGGGAAGGTTTGATGAGTATAAACATTTAACCGGGTTTGATAAACCTGTAAAAGATTTTCTGGAACAGCAGACCAAGATGCCTGAATTTTTAAACGGTGTTTACAGTATAATAGATATTGCAGTTGAAGATTATATTAAAAGAGGATTTGAAAATCTAGTAATTAATTTTGGTTGCACCGGTGGGCAGCACAGAAGTGTATATGCTGCTGAAGCAATTGCAAGGCACTTGAAAAACAAATTCAAAGTGAAAGTGGAATTAAGCCACATGAATAAAGAAAACTGGAAAACATTATGAAAGCGATGATTTTTGCAGCGGGTCTTGGCACTAGGTTTAAACCCTGGACAGATCATCATCCCAAAGCATTGGCAATGGTAAATGGCAAATCTTTATTACAAAGAAATATTGAATACCTGCAGCAATATGGCATTAGGGATGTAGTCGTAAATGTGCATCATTTTGCCGATCAGATAATTCTTGCAGTAAAAGAAAATGATGGATGGGGAAGTAATATAAAAATTAGTGACGAAACCAATGACGTATTAGAAACAGGCGGCGGATTATTGAAAGCTAGCCATTTATTAAGAGGCGATGAACCCTTTATAACATTAAATGCAGACTTTTTAACTGATTTAAATATTAGTGATCTTGTTCGTTTTCATAAGAGTAAAAATGCATTGATTTCTTTTGGTATCACCAATAGAAAAACTTCCCGCAATTTTTTATTTGATGAAGATAATCGTCTTTGTGGCTGGATTAACAGCAGTACAGGAGAAGAACGGATCTCTGTTGCAAAGCCAAATTTGAAAGCAATGGCTTATAGTTGTGTGGTTGTATTTGAACCAACAGTTTTTGACCTTATTCCTCAGCGGGGTAAGTTTTCTTTGGTTGATACATACCTTAGTCTTGCCAATGAATATCCAATTTTTGGGTATGATCACACTGGTGATAAACTTGTAGATGTAGGTAAACCTGAAAGTGTTGCGATAGCCGAAAAATTATTTGTCTAATATTTATTATTGAACAATTTGGAAGTGCTGAGTTGTTTTCAAATTAAAAAGGCACCGTAAAGATGCCTTTAAATATTTTTAGCATATTACGATTTCAAAGCCTACTCTTTCTTTTCAAAAAGATCTTTTTTGTCAACCACTTTTACTTTGGTGCCATTTTTTAAAGTCTTACTTACCACATCATAAGGCCCAGTAATTACTTCCTGTCCAGCTTTTAAGCCACTTGTTATTTCGATATGGTTAATATCCTGTATCCCCGTAGTTACTTTTACTTTCTTAACCTTATCTGAAGAATCTCTTATAAAAACAACTACTTCCAGGTCATCAATACTATTACTTTCTGCTGTATTAGTTGTGGCGGCGTTATCTGTTTTTTTCTTTTCGTCTGTTTTTAAATTTAAACTATCGTTTTTATCACGGGTGGTAACTGCATTAATGGGAACGCTTATTACATTGATTTGTCTGCGGGTTTGTATGTCCGCATTTGCACTCATTCCAGGGCGGAAGGGAAAACTACCTTTTCCTAAAAGATCGCTATAACTTTCCTGCAATAGCCTTACATAGACTTTATACTGCGTAACATCATTGCTGGTTGTTGATAGACTATTTGAACTAGCTGCGCCATTATTACTGCTCGCAATCTGTGTTACAATGCCTTTAAATTTTCGGCCGCTGTAAGCATCAATATCAATAAGGGCACTGTCGCCTAGTTTTACTTTTGGAATATCATTTTCACCCACATCCACCCTGATTTCTATTTTAGCCATGTCAGCTATACGTAACATTTCTGTACCTACGTTAAAACTATTGCCGGCAACTTTTTCTCCTTTTTTTACGCTAAGTAAACTTATAACACCATCCATAGGTGCAATAATAGCAGTTCTTCCAAGATCTGTATTTGCCTTAGCAAGATTTTGTTTTGCACTTTCTATTGTAGCCTGGCCTCCACGAATGCCCTGTTGTGCTGCATTGTAATTGGCCTTTGCAGTTTTGTAATTGGCATCGGCAGCATTAAATTCATTCATGCTGATGACCTTATCGTCATACAATTTTTTCTGCATGTTGAATGTTCTTTGAGCCTGTTCCATTTGAGCTTTTAATGCATCTAAAGCTGCTTGTGAGTTGGCTACCTGTGCCTGACTTTGTGCCACACCACTTGCAGCCTGATTGCGCTGAATATTATAAACATCTGCATAGATACGAGCCAGCAATTGTCCTTTTTTTACAGTGTCGCCTTCCTGTACCGTAAGTTCAGTAATCTCTCCGCTGATATCAGGGCTTACTTTCACTTCTACTTCCGGATAAATTTTTCCGCTGGCATTAACCACCTCAATGATTGTTCGTACTGCTGCTTTTTCTGCAGTAACTTTTGTGCCTTCTGCTTTTCCAAACACTCCTGTTTTAGATAAGATTACGAGTACCACAACCAATACTGCGGTTCCTATCAATACCCATTTTGTTGTTTTGTTCATATACTGTGTTTAAAAGAACAATCCGTTTAATTCAAAAGGAATGCTCTATTTAATTTAATTATTTCAGATAATTCGTATAAATACTTCTCTACAATTTTAGCCCCTGTCCTTTATAAAATTCTAATACTTTCATTTTAAATACATAATCAAACTGGTTGATTGTATATTCAAGTTTTGCTCTTAAAAAATTATTTTGTGATGTGATCAGGTCAAAAGTACTAAGCATCCCAACATTAAATCTTTTATTGGCAAATGTATAGGTTTGCTCAGAGGAAGACACTGATTTAGCAGATGCATTGAATTTTTCAAATGCAATCAATGAAGCATTATAAGCCTGATATATATCCTGCTTCAGTTTCTGGTCATCCTGTTGTTTTTGTAATTCAAGACTATTGATATTTAGTTTACTCCTTTCATAACCGGTTCGTAAACTTCCGCCATTAAAAATAGGGACACTGACACTCAAACCAATATTCTGACGAAGGTTGTTAGATATTTGTGAACTAAATGAATTTGCTTTTGAGTAGCCCAGCAAATTTCCCTGAGTGTAAACTGGAGTTTGAACATCATAATATATGCCTCCGCCGGCATTCGCCCTTAATCCGGTAGGAACATAGGAAGTAATTACTCTGTCGTAAACTGCTTTTTTGTTATAAGACAGAAAGTTGCTACTAATACCTCCAAACGCAGCAAAGCTGGGGTACATAGAAGCTTTGGCAGCAGCTTTGCTTTTTTCGGCAGCTTTAAGGCGAAAATCATTTACCTGTTGAAGCGGTTGATTGGTTAATGCGAGTTTATATACATTGTCTGGTTGAAGATCTGCAATAGGATCTACTGGGATAGATTCTACAGGAGGAGTTTCTACTTCGAAAGGAGCGGCAGCATCAATATTCATAAATGCTTTTAAATTCAGTATAGATTGAGTTACGTTTCCTTTAGCAGTGATATAATTCACACTGTCTAGCGCCAGTTGAGCCTCCAGTTGTACAGCATTTAATTCAGGCAATGCACCTGCATTTACCTGTTTTCTTGTAATATTTAATTGTTGGGTAGTTTGAGCTACTTGAACCAGGGTTATTTTCTCCTGCTCTTTGGCAAGTAATATTTGCAAATAGGCGTTGGCAGCACTTAAAGCGATATCATTTTTTATTTTACCAACGTTGGCAATGGCTGCTTTTAATTCCCAATCATTAGCAGCAATGGTATTTTTTTTGCTGTAAAAATTAAAAATATCAATGCTTGTTTGTAATTGCATACCTGCAGTAAGGTAAGTTTCATTAATTCTGGCAAATGTTACAGGATCCTGGTTATTACCGTTATTGACACTGGTGTTACCTCCAAAACTGGCATTGGGGTATAACGATAATTTACTTTGCTTATAAGTAAGTGCAGAAATTTTTGCCTGCACTTCAGTTTGCTTCACACTAATATTATTAGCCATGGCATAATCTACAATGGATCTTAGATTCCACTTTTCTTGTGCCGAAGCAGATTTTTGAGTAAAAAGGGCAAAGCCCACAAATAAGATTATAAGGCGCATATGTCAAAAATATTGTTTGTAAAGTTAGTGTAGCTAACTAATATTATGAGCGGCTTATTAAACTGATTTGCTGAAAATCTATATTTTAAACGATTTGGGCAAAACCTTTTTCCAGATCTTTAATTAGGTAAGGGGCGTCCTCCTGTCCCACATATAGCCTTAGCATTCTATGCTCTCTATTGGCAGGATCAAAATCCGCTCGTTTTATTCCAGAACATTTGGGAATAATAAGGCTTTCATAGCCGCCCCAACTCACTGCCATCAAAATATGCTGCAGGTTTTCGCAAAAATTTTCAACTTGTTCGATGCTTGATGTTTTGATGATAAAGGTTAGTAATCCGCAGGCACCCTTCATTTGTTGCCTAGCCAGTTCATATTGAGGAAAATCTTCATCAAAGGGAAAAATCACTTCTTCTACTTTCGGATGCTGTTTTAAATATTTCACCACTTCCTGTGTGGCATGTGTGATTTGTTGCAGTCTCATTGGCAGTGTACGCAAGCCACGTATCAGCAGCCAGGCGTTAAAGGGCTGTATGCCGCTACCAATATTCATGTATTCGCTATTAAAAATTCTTTCAATCATTTCTTTGCGGCCACTTAATACTCCTGCCACGGTGTCGCTATGCCCGGATATATACTTGGTGGCAGATTGTAAACTAAGATCAATTCCCATAAGAATTGGTTGCTGGTAGATGGGCGTACAATAACTATTATCACAAATAGTAACGATGCCTTCAGCTTTAGCCAGTTCGGCCACAGCTTTTAAATCCTGTAAGGCATAATCCCAACTATTAGGGCTTTCAAGGTAAATGAGCGTTGTATTTGGAAGGATAGCTCTTTCAAAATTTTCAATATCTCGCCCATCTATATATGTTGTAGTAACTCCAAATCTGGGTAAAATGTCATTAAACATCTTTTGCGCCCATGTGTAAGGTTTATTCACACTCACGATATGATCTCCTGCCTTTACATTGGCCAGTACTGCCGCAAAAATAGCTGCGGCCCCGCTATTAAAAACCAAAGCATCTTCCGCACCGTCCAGTGCTGCTAGTTTTTTTCTGAGTATATCAACTGTCGGATTTAGTCCCCGGCTATAGAGGTAAGTACTATATTCATCAGCAAATGCGCTTCGCATTGCATCCACCGTTTTAAAAGCAAAATTGCTGCTTTGTATAATTGGGGGGGCTATTGCATTAAAATAGTTTTCTCTTTCTTCGCCCAGTTCGTTAATTATATATGAGATGTCCATGTTAATAGTTTAATAGGAAAATTATATTTTATTCTTTTTTAATTGTGCTAGCAAAAAATACAATCCGGTAAAAATAGCCATTACAACAAGTCCTGTGACTGCTGCATAATCATTCTTCTCATAGTCGAGTATGATGCTGAGGGCTACAAAAATATAAGCAGTTATAAAAATAATTGGCAGCAGGGGAAACAGCTTCATTTTATAAATTCCGGTATCATCTAAGTGTTTTGTCTTTTTTCTTAAAATAAAAATAGTTGCAGCAGAAAGGATCATTCCAAAGCAATCTAAAAATATAGTAAAGCTTAATATTTTATCAAACTCTTTTGCCCAAAATATAATAAGGATACAAAGGGCTGCAAATACGGATAAGGAAACAGTAAGAACTTCTGTTTTTTTGTTACGTTTTTTAAATACAGGAGGTAGTATATTGTCTTCGCTCATTGCATACATCACTCTTGGGTTGCTCATCAGTAAAACATTTACATAAGCCAGCACACTTAAAAATAAAAATCCAGACAAAACTCTTTCTGCATTTATGCCAAAAATTTTAGATGCCATTATCGCGGCAATGTTTTTTGTTTCTGGTTGATGAAGGGTTTCAAAACCAATCACTTTAATATAGGCGTAATTAATGGTGAGGTATAATAAGATAATCGTAGATATTCCAAAGAAAATGCCGCGGGGTATATTTTTCGCAGGTTGTTCTACTTCCGCACCAAAATTGATCGTTTGCTGATAGCCCCCATAAGTAAAACTCACGGCTACCAGTCCAATTCCAAAAGCTTTTATATATTCTTTAATAGTTGGAGAGATAGCAGAAGTGTTGAT
>CANNJE010000103.1 GCA_947504605.1 Chitinophagaceae bacterium | reverse complement strand
GTTTTTAACTGCAAAGGGGTTGTTCGAATTGATTATATTTACGACGAGCAAACGGGTAATCCTTACCTTTTGGAGATCAATTCAGTGCCCGGGCAAAGCGAAGCAAGCTTGGTGCCCCAGCAGGTAATAGTCATGGGCTGGACTTTAAAAGAATTCTATTCGGCATTGATTGAAGAGTGTTTTTATTAACTAAACGGACTGATTTTTGTTCATAAAAAAAGTTTTTGCACATTCACAGTTTTGAATCATCATATTTAAAGATATTTACAGGATGTTTAAATCCCTTACCAATAAGCCTTTTTGGGTAAACCTGCTGGTTGCCGCTTCGCTTACATTGCTTATTTTATTCCTGGTATTAAAGATGCTTGGCAGTATTACAAAACATGGTGATTACCTAACGGTGCCATCTGTTACCGGTAAACAAACTGCCGAAGCCATCAAATTTCTGGAAGAAAAAGGATTTGAAGTACAGATACAAGATTCTGTTTATGTAGATACGGCTAAAATGGGTATTGTGTTAAAACAGCTGCCTGACCCAAACAGTACTGTAAAAATTAACCGAATTATTTTTCTTACTGTAAACAGGGTGACGTTGCCTTTGGTGGATATGCCTTCATTGCAGGGGAAAACGCTTAGTTATGCATTAGATATTTTAAAGAGAAGTCATCTTGCACTTGGGGATACAACCTTTAAGCCTGATTTTATGAGAGGTTCGGTTTTGTCTCAAAGTTATAGAGGTAATACAATTACTTCGGGCACAAAACTTCCATGGGGAAGCAGGGTAGACCTTGTCATTGGTGGTGGATTGGCTGATCAAAAGATGATGGTGCCAGATCTTCTGGGAATGACACTGAGTGATGCAAAGATGACACTGGAACAGCTTGGATTAGGATTGGCAGCAATTATTCCAGACCCTGGAACAAAAGACACTCTTGGGGCCTTTGTATTTAAACAAAGTCCGCCAAGATTTTCGGAAGACAATCAGCCTATTTATATTCAATCAGGTCAATTGATGGATCTTTGGGTTTCTCCCATTATGAAAGTAGTAAAAGATTCTGCAGTATTAATCAATCAATAATAACAATTTAATAAATATGAAAACTATTACAGCTGAGGAACTAAAAGCAAGACTTAATGCAGGCGAAGAACTAAATCTTGTAGATGTAAGAGAACCCGATGAACATGTTTCGTTTAACATTGGGGGCATATTTTTGCCTTTGGGTAAAATACAAACAATGCAAACAGATGATATTGAAGAATTAAAAGAAGAGGAAGTTATTGTTTATTGCAGAAGTGGAAACAGGAGTGGGCAGGCTTGCCTTATTCTGGAAACCATTGGTTTTACCAATGTGAAAAATCTTGTTGGTGGAATGAATGACTGGCAGGCAAAGTATAGTATATAATCAAGTATTGAGATACATCATAAAAACAGCCGCAGTAATTTTTACTGCGGCTGTTTTTAGTGCTTTTATTTTTTTTATAATTTAATATTTAATCCTGCCATCCAGTAAACAGGCGCCATTGGGAAATAATAATTTTCAGTTGTTTGCGTCCCACCATAGATATAGCTAAAGCTATAGCCATTCGGTTCATATTTTTTAGAAAAAATATTATTAACCTGCAAGAATACCAATAGCGTTTTTTTCCAATTGTAATTAAATCGGATATCCTGTACATAAAAATCATTCAGGCTTCTGCTTTTTTGTGAAGTGTTGTCCAGGTATTGTCTTCCTACATATTTACCTGAAAGATTAATCTCCGTTTTTTTGAGTGGCCATATATTAATGCTGTAAGCACCCGTAACGGAAGGGGAAAAAGCAATGTCTGCTTTTTTGTAAAATTTCGTTTGTTGTCCACCATTATCATAGTCATCAATAAACGCTGTAAAATTTTTCACTTTGTTTTTGCTAAGTGTAATATTGGCAGAAGCAGACAGCCATTTGTAAAACTGAATTGCAGTAGTAAGTTCAATACCTGCCCGGTAACTGTTTGGGATATTTGTTCTGGTATAAGCTCCCACATCATTTATTTTTCCGGTAAGTACAAGTTGGTCTTTATAGGACATATAAAAAATATTGGCGCCAAAAGATGACCTGGTATTTTTTAATTCTAATCCCGCTTCAAAATCATTCAGCTTTTCGGGTTTTGCAAGCTGTGTGCTGCTGCTTTCAAAGTCATCCCTGTTAGGTTCTTTGGCAGCACGGCCATAAGAAAAATAAGCCTGTAAGTTTTTCCAGGAGTAGGTAATGCCGGCTTTTGGATTAAAAAAAGCATATTGTTCGCTTACATTTAAACTGGGATTGTATCTAAAACCATGAATTGTATAATCTACCAATCTTAGCTGCAGGTCTACAAAAGTTTGCCAGTGACTGCTTAATTTTTCGGTCCATTTTGTATAGGCTGAATAATCTTTTTTATCAGCTTTGTTGTTATAATAGCGATAGTTTGCGGGGACAGCAGCCTGTTGTACAGCAGCGATAATCTGTCCATAATGTTTACCATCGTATTGATTGATTCCTCCGCCAAATATGAGTTGCGTTTTGGGGCTATTGTATTGTAAAGAAAATATGCTGCCATAAAAATTATTATCCAGCCACAATCTCCTGATCAGGTCAGTTGTGGTAATGATGGTACTGCCGTTGTTAAAATCAGGCAGGCCATAGTCACTTAAAGATTCTCCGGCTTTGTATTGTTCGTAATAACCCTTTCCTTTGGTTAAGAACAGTGCGGCATTGGCTTTCCAGTTATTGTTGAATTTGTGATTGTAGAAAAGCTGGTAATGTGTTTGGGTATAGTTATCTGTTTCATTGGCATATGGGTCGCCCGTCTTTTCGGTACCAGCACTGTTATAAGTTCTGTTTGTTTTTAGGGTATTTTCATCAATACCATTCCAAGCCTGGTATGTTTTTTCTTTTCCCGAAAAAATATTTAAGCGGAGTGAATTTTTAGCAGAAACAAAAGCAGTGCTTGTATAAAAGGATTGCAGGTTACTGTTAGCCCTGTCGATATATCCATCGCTGCGGATATTGCTAAGCCTGGCGTCGATGGTGAAATTTTTGCCCAGAATACCACTGTTAAACAGGAGGCTGTTTTTAAAAGAATAAAAGCTTCCAGCGGTGCTGTTGAGTTCCAATCCTTTTTTTGTGTTTACTTCATTGGTGCTTACATTAATACTTCCGCCAAATGAGCCTGCACCGTTGGTGCTGGTTCCTACGCCCCTTTGCACCTGCATGCTGCCGGCAGATGAAGCAAAGTCTGGTATGTTTACCAAAAATGTTCCCTGGCTTTCTGCGTCATTGTAAGGAATCCCGTTTAGGGTTATGTTGATTCTGCTTGCATCGGTACCCCGAATGCGGATACCTGTGTATCCAATGCCATTTCCTGCATCAGCATTCACTACAACAGAGGGTGTTTGATTTAAAATAAAAGGAAGGTCTTGTCCAATATTGTTTTTCTCAATTTCTTTTTTACTAAGATTTGTTTTGGCAATAGGCATTTTGTCTGCAGCCCTTACTGCTGTAACTTCAATGGGTTGCAGAAAGGCAGTATCGTTAAAGACCGGATTGTTTTGTGCAAAGCAGCCCATGCCCGCAAAAATTAAGCAACTGCTTACTAGCAAGTTTAATTTCATATAAATAAATTTTGTGCTGAACATCCAGGCAGAAAAGCCGGTAGTAGAAAATTTCGCTCCCTTCGCAGGCATTATCCTGAGCAGGTTTATCGGGTGTAATCTCAGCCTCTCTAAAAGAAGCACCCCGGAAATTCAGTCGTTATAAAAAGAACAGAAAGTAAAATTAATGGCTTATTACTGAAATAAATAAATTTTTTTCTTTTGTAACAAAATAAATGAGCTGACCGTTTAATATTACAAAAGTACAGCCATGAAAAAAATATTTGTAGTTGTTTTATTGTTGAATAGTTTTTGGGTTTCGGCCCAGCAAACCAAGGTTTACAACGATCCCAATGCCAAAATAAGGGTTATTACAGGTGCGTTTACCAAAATCTCCGTTTCTAGTGGAATAGAATTATATCTTAGTCAGGGGAATGAGACTTCAATGGCCATCAGTGTTTCAGATGATAAGTATGAGTCAAGATTTAAAACTGAGGTGGAAAACGGTGTACTAAAACTTTATTATGACAATAAGGGTATCACATGGAAAAATGACAAACACGCCAAATTGAAAGCCTATCTTTCCTGTAGTTCCCTTGATGCAATTACGGGTTCTGCTGGTGCACAATTGATTATTGCTCATGAGTTTGGTTTTGATAATCTTTTGATGTCGTTCTCCAGTGGTGCTACTTTTAGTGGTAAATTACAGGCAAGATCTGTAACAGCGAGTATAAGCAGTGGCGCTGAAATTTCTGCAACAGGTGTTGCATCCAAATTAACAGTGTCTGCATCAAGCGGTGCTGTATTTAAAGGGTTTGATTTGATGGCGGAATATTGCACAGCTTCAGCCAATAGCGGGGCGTCGGTAAGGGTAGGGGTAGAAAAAGAATTAACCGCATCTGCTAACAGTGGAGGAGATATAAAATATAGGGGAAAGGCAGTTATAACAAAGGTAAATGTGAATAGTGGCGGAAGTGTAAAACCAGGAAAATAAGATCGATGAAAAAACTATTGATGGGGTTGGTTTTGTTGTTGTTTCAACTAAACAGTCATGCACAAGAGCAATTGGTGATGGATGAAAATGCATCCCTGCGTACCCTTACTGAAAGTTTTGATAAGATAGCTGTTTCTAATAATATTAAATTAATCATCAGTCAGGGGGTAGAAACAGCCCTTGCTGTTAGTGCATCTCAGGAAAGTTTTAAGGCTGAAATTAAAACGGAAGTAAAAAACGGCACATTAAATATTTTTTGGACAGGTGATTCGAGGTGGAATAATAAGTCCAAAAATCCGATTGTTTATCTTTCTTTTAAAGAAATTCAGTCTATAGAGGTTTCAGGAGCATCCACCGTAAATGTAATGGGTGTTCTTGCCTTAAAAAAGTTCAATATTGCTTTATCGGGTGCGAGTAAATTTAGTGCCACACTTAAAACCCCTATTTTGATGATGGATCTCAGCGGAGCCAGCAAAGCAAATCTTCTGGGTAATGTAAATCAGTTAAATATTGAATGTAGCGGCGCCAGTGATGTAAACGGTTATGATCTGATAGCTGATACTGTAAGAGTAAAAGCATCTGGGGCATCTGATATTATGCTTTCTATTGTAAATGAACTGAATGCCGAAGCAAGTGGTGCCAGTCATATTTACTATAAAGGAAAGCCAGCGATAATGCATGTTACAGCGAGTGGAGTAAGTAAAATATCCCCAACAAATTAACTTTCAAAAAAATAATTTCAAATTTGTTTTGGCTGCCCGCTATCAAATCTCTATATTTGCACCGCGAAGTAGAGCAGCGGTAGCTCGTCGGGCTCATAACCCGAAGGTCAGAAGTTCGATCCTTCTCTTCGCAACCAATTTTAAAGGCTCATTGGAGCCTTTTTAAGTTTAGATAGAAATAGTTCTTTAATATAAGTTTATTCAATGTTTACTGTTTATGTTCTTTTTAGCAAAGATTATAACAAAATCTATATTGGGTTTACATCTAATTTGGAGCAAAGAATGCTTTCTCATAATGAATTAAGTAAAAAGGGATGGACTATTAAGTTTAGACCTTGGCAATTGATTTATAAGGAAGTATACGAGTTTAAATTAGATGCCATGAAAAGAGAAAAGGAACTTAAGACAGCAAAAGGAAGAAACTTTATTTGGTCTATTATTAAAGCGATGTAATGTGGCTCATATCCGCCAGTAGGCGGACAGAAGTTCGATCCTTCTCTTCGCAACCAAAAAAGAGAAGCCTGGAATTCCGGGCTTTTTTTATTTTTCTTGGCAATACAAATTGCTATAGAATTGATTATCTCCTCTTTATTCAACTCGTGTGTGGTAATCAGTTTTATGTACTTAATAAAATTTGATCACATATAATGAAAGTTGGTTTCGTAAATATTTTTGGAAAGCCCAATGCAGGTAAGAGCACATTGCTTAATGCACTCATGGGAGAAAAAATGGCTATTGTTTCGCATAAAGTGCAAACAACCAGGCATCGTATTAAAGCCATTTTAACGAATGATGATTATCAGATCATCTTTTCTGATACACCCGGCATCATTGATCCTAAGTACAAACTGCATGAAAAAATGATGGCTGCTGTAAAAGGAAGTCTTGAAGATGCAGATGTAGCGTTATTGATTGCAGATGCGAGGGAACCGGCAGATTCCAGTCATGAAATTTTTAAAAGCCTGAGATTAAAAGCACCCGTATTGGTTGTGCTTAATAAAGTGGATGCCGTAAAAGATGAAGCCACTATTTTAAGGACCAAAACATTTTTTGAAGCACAAACCTATTGTAAAGAAGTGGTGGTTATTTCTGCTTTAAAGAAAATAGGTATTGATGAGTTGTTGCAAAGAATTCTTTCCTATCTACCAGAGGGACATCCTTTTTATGAAGGAGATGATATCAGTGATTTGCCTACCAAATTTTTTGTGAGCGAATTGATTAGGGAAAAAGTATACCAGCTATACCAAGAAGAGCTTCCTTATCATACGGCTGTTTTGGTAAGAGAGTATAAGGAGAAAACTACGCTGATTAAAATTTCTGCGGACATCATCGTTCAAAGGGATACACAAAAAGGGATTATTTTGGGAGACAAGGGTAGCATGATTAAAAAACTGGGAACCCTTGCAAGAATAGATATTGAAGAATTTTTAGGAAGCAAAGTTTTTTTAGAACTTTACGTAAAAGTGCGACCTAAATGGAGAGATAATGAAGTGCATTTAAAGGAATACGGGTACTAAGCTGAAAATGCTAAGCCCGAAAGAATAAATCAAATAGCATTAGAATTTTTATTTAAATACAATTGTTAAAATGTGCAGCGTGCCCATTGCCCGCTGTCAATCTTTTTTATGAGTTTTACAGTAGCAATAACAGGAAGACCCAATGTTGGGAAAAGTACATTTTTTAACCGTTTGCTTGAGCAGCGTAAGGCCATCGTGGATGATATGAGCGGTGTGACCAGAGACAGGCAATATGGCGTAGCAGAATGGATTGGCAAAACATTTAATGTAATTGATACAGGTGGGTTTGTATCAAACAGCGATGATATTTTTGAAAGAGAAATACGCAAGCAGGTACATATTGCCATTGAGGAAGCCAATGCTATTATTTTTATGGTAGATGCTGCAACAGGTATTAGTAATCTGGATGAGTCGATGTCTGAAATGCTTCGCAGAAGTACCAAGCCTGTTTTTCTGGTAGTAAATAAAGTAGACAATCATACCCGTTTGCTAGAGGCAAGTGAATTTTACAGTATGGGTTTTGAAAATATTTTCTTTCTTTCTTCAATAAGCGGAAGTGGCACCGGCGAATTGCTGGATGCATTGGTAGCATTAATTCCTGAAGATAATGTAGATGCCAATGCAGCATTGGAAGGTATTCCTAAATTTGCCATCATAGGGCAGCCCAATGTAGGTAAGTCTTCTTTGTTAAATGCATTGGTAGGCACAGAGCGTACAATTGTAAGTGATATTGCCGGAACAACAAGAGATACCATTCACACGCATTATAATTTATTCAATAAGGAGTTTGTGCTGATTGATACAGCAGGTATTCGCCGGAAGAATAAAGTAAATGAAGACCTTGAATTCTATTCTGTAATTCGTGCCATCAAAGCAATGGATGAAGCGGATGTTTGTTTATTGTTGCTGGATGCCGGTAAAGGAATTACTGCGCAGGATCTTTCGATTTTTTCTATGGCAGCAAAAAAAGGAAAAGGAATCGTAGTGCTTGTAAACAAATGGGATTTGATAGAAAAGGAAACCAACACTGCCCGTGATTATGAAAAGGATTTAAAGCAAAGGCTTGCACCATTATCTGATGTTCCCATCCTCTTTATTTCTGTTACAGAAAAGCAACGCATATTTCAGTGTATAGAAATGGGGTTGAAAGTATATGAAAACAAATTGCGCAAAGTGCCTACATCCAAACTGAATGAAGTGATGTTGAAAGCCATCGAAAGTTATCGCCCGCCGGTTGTAAGAGGAAATTCCGTAAGCATTAAGTATGTTACCCAATTGCCAACACATACACCCAGCATTGCATTTTTCTGTAATTATCCCGATGATATTAAAACACCCTACAGGAATTATCTTGAAAATAAATTGAGAGAAAATTTCGACTTTAGTGGTATACCCATCCGACTGTTTTTTAGAAAAAAATAACCTTGTTTGGCATATAAATAGCGTTCTGAAAATATTAAAACTCCCATATGGGAGTTTTTTTTTATTTGAAAAGTATTTTTAACATTTTATTTTATTTTGTTTTTTTTTTCATAGATTCAATTTTCAAAATCGGATCAGTTGTTTTAATCTCCCCCCTCAAGTCTTTTAATTGTTTAATTTTTGTATTCGCAAAAATTGCGAATATGGTAACCTGTTTTATTTTTTTATTAATTTAAAAAGCGCTGTTTTTATGAAGAACTTTTACACAAAATTGTTGATTGGATTCCTGTTTGTTTTAGGAACAATGAGTGCAAATGCACAGATACCTGTTACCGTTTCTGGTACAGGTGTTACTAGTCCAGCATTAGCTGCCAGTTATACTTCCTTAGCTTTAGCTTTAACTGATTTAAATGCGGTAACAAGTTATTCTACGCCAGGTACAATAATTTTTACTTGTGATGCAGGAAGTTCAGAAACTGCACCAGCCACTGGCTTAGTTATTGGAAGTGCTACGCTTAGTCCATTGTTAAGTGCAACCAATACGGTTACCATCATAAAAGCAAGCGGTACAGTAACATTGAATGCCGGTGTTGGTACAGCCACTCCTACAAGTGCTGCTCCTGATGGAATTCTTAAATTAAACGGGGCTGACTGGGTTACAATTGACGGTTTAACTTTAACTGACGGAAACGCTGCCAATCCGGCAACTATGGAATCCGGAATTTCATTTTACAAATTGAGTGTAACTGATGGTTGTAATAACAACACTATTCAGAACTGTACGATTAATATGCAAAGAATAAATAACGTTACAGGTACTGCTCCTCATGTTGAGGGTGCTGTAGGTATCGCTTTGTATAACTCAACTCTAATTGCTGCAACAACTGCGCTTACAGTTACTGCTGCCAGCGGAACAAACTCTAACAATAAATTTTATACCAATACAATTAACAGCGGCAACTATGGTATTGCTTTAGTTGGCTTTGCTGCCCTTACACCTTTTACCAATGGTGATACTGGTAACGATATCGGGGGGGCATCTCTTGCTACCGGGAATACTATATTAAATTATGGCGGTGCTGCGACATCTACTAATCCTGCGGCTGGTATTCGTGCCAATAACCAATGGGGTATTAACATCTCATATAATACCGTAAACAATAATGACGGGGCTGGTGTTAACCATGTATCTACTTTACGTGGTATTTATGCACAAGCTGGCACTTCCGCCAGCGCCACAATTAATTATAACACAGTGACGGTTCAGAGTGGTGCTACAACTAGTACTATGAATGCCATTGAAAATGCAATAGGCGCTACCGCCGCTGCCAATAGCATTAACATCAATAATAATACCATCCGGCTCGCTTATACAACTGCAACTAGTGGTCTTATGTCTGCCATCACAAATAGCGCATCGGCAGCAACAGTTAATATCAACAACAATAATATTCAAGGGGTTGCAGCAACAAATTATCCCAGTACAGGAACTGTGGCTCTGATTGTTGGTGGTAGTCCCGGCGGTGCCCTTAATGTTACCGGTAATACTATCTCCAATTTTACGATGACTGGTGTCTCAGGAACGTTAAGAGCGATTACAGCTTCAACACCTACTGGCTTATATACAGTTACTGGTAACACTATTGAAAATCTTAGTTATACCACTGCAGCTTCTACAGGAAGTATAACCGGTATTTATAACCTTGCATCTGCTATACTTGAAAATGTTAACTCCAACATTGTAAGAAATTTCTCTACGCCAGCCACCGGAACTTTAAATGGAATTCAGAATAATACTGTGGCAGGAACTTTTCAGTGCAGAAATAATCAGATCTATAATTTCTCTACATCTGCAGGCGGTGCCGGTGGATTTTCTGCCAATGGTATAGCTTGGTCAAATGCCAACGCTGACATAAGCGGCAATATTATTTATGCAATAAACAGTACAGGAACAACTGGAGGCACAGGGGGTACCATAAACGGTATTACACACTCGGGTGCTGCAACTGTAACCGGTAATTCCATCTTTGACATTTCCTCTAACAGTACCAACGTAGTTATTACAGGTATTACAACTTCTGCAACCGGTACCAATACTGTAAGTAATAATCTGATAGGTGATCTAAGAGCACCAAATTCAACTGGAAATATTGCGATAAGTGGAATGCTTATAAGCGGAGGAACAACCAATAATATTTACCACAATACTGTAAATATTGCATCTACAACCACTAGCGCTACAACTTTTGGAACAAGCGCCATCTATTTTAGCAGTTCAACGCCTGTTAACAATTTAAAGAACAACGTTTTTGTTAATACTTCTACTCCTGGCCCGACTGGCGGGTTTGCAACTGCTATCAGATATACTATTGCACCAACTTCTACCAATTTCCGGCAACCAATAATAATAACTTTTACTATGCCGGGGTAGCAGCAGCCAATC
>CANNJE010000102.1 GCA_947504605.1 Chitinophagaceae bacterium | reverse complement strand
TGGTATCCTATATTGAAAATAAAAAATACACCGAGGAGGATCTTTTCTTTCACAACGAATTATGGGGTAGCTGGGAACACCATACCCGTTTCAGCAGTGTGAGTAAAACAGATTGTCTGCAAAAAATTAATGACTCACAGCAGGCTGCTTTTACTTTTTTGAAAGAAGCAGACTGGATATTAATAACCCTGGGATCTGCCTTTGTGTATGAATTGGAGACCAAACAGGTAGTAGCCAATTGCCATAAAGTGCCAACCGACAAATTTAAAAAACGTTTGTTGTCATCCGAAGAAGTGATTGCCACCCTTGATACCCTTATTGATCGTTTAAATCATTTTAACCCAAAATTACATATCATTTTTACGGTAAGTCCGGTACGGCACCTACGGGATGGATTTGTCGAAAATAACCGGAGCAAAGCAACATTGATTAATGCGGTACATCATGTGGTGGATAAATTTGAAAAGCTGTTTTATTTCCCCGCTTATGAATTAATCATTGATGATCTGAGAGACTACCGGTTCTATGCAGAAGATATGGTGCATCCTAATTATGCAGCTACCAATTATGTTTGGGAGAAATTTGTAAATGCGTGTATTGATGAACCCTCATTATTATTAATGAAAGAAATCAATACCATCAATGCAGCAAAACATCACAAGGCTTTTAACCCTGCTTCCGAAGCACACAAAAGATTTCTTGCAACGAATTTGTCTAGGGTTGAAAAACTAAAACAGGAATATCCTTACATAAACTTTAGAGAAGAAGAATTGTATTTTAAATCGTGAATTGAAATGTAGGGATACCTTAAGGTTTAATGTATCCGGTCGCCCCGCACTTCCTCACTCTTCATTAATTCTTTTTCATATTTCAGCCATTCCGCCCATCTTTTTCTGACGATCTTTTTTTCTAAATAATATTCGGCAAGGTTGATGAATAAAGTATAATGGCCGGCCTCGCTCTCCATAAATTTTCTGTAAAAAGTGCGCATATAAGCATCGTCCAATCCCTCACTTAATCTTTTAAACCGTTCACAGCTGCGGGCTTCTATCAAGGCCATAATCAGCATCTGGTCCAAAAATCGTTCGTCCGGGCTGCCATCTTTTTTTTGAAACTGTAATAATTTATTTACATATACATCTTTTCGCTGCCGCCCCAGTTTAAGTTCCCTTTTATTCAGTTCAGCAAGTACCATTCTAAAATGCCCCCATTCCTCCGTAACGATAGGGCTCAGTTCCTGCACCAGGAATTCCTTTTCCGAATTTTTGGTGATCAGCGTAATACAGGTAGTTGCAGCCTTTTGCTCACAATAGGCATGATCTGTCAATATCTCATCCAGTTGCATCTCTGCAAGGTTAACCCAGCGGGGATCTGTGGGTAATTGTAACCCAAGTATATTTTTCACATCTATTGTAAGTTCCTTTTCCATATTTGCAAAATTAATATTTTTATCAAGTCGGGTAAATTGTATTATTTTACAGATAATATTTACCGATATGAGAATAATTCCTTTTTTGATTTCTGCAGTTGTGACTGCTTGCCTTGTGTTACTTTTTAATACCAAATTAGTGCTTCCCGCCCCATTGGGAAAATTACTTGCTCCGCAACAAGGAATCTGGCAAAATGCAGAACCCGCCAATTTTGACTATTCGGCCGACTTAAAATTTGATGCTTTACAAGGTAAGGCTGAAGTGTATCTGGATGAAAGACTGATACCTCATATTTTTGCCGAAGTAGAAAATGATGCCTATTTTATACAAGGTTACCTGCATGCAAAATTCAGGTTATGGCAGATGGATTTACAAACCCTTTCTGCCGCAGGGAGAGCCAGTGAGGTAGTGGGTGATATTGCGCTTAACCATGACCGTGAATTCAGAAGACTGGGAATGGTGTACGCTGCAGAAAATTCTTTAAAAGTAATGGAAGCCGATCCTACAACAAAAGCCATTTGCGATGCTTATACCGCAGGTGTAAATGCCTATATCAACTCACTTTCAGAAAGCAGCCTTCCAATTGAATATAAATTAATTGGGTATAAACCGGGCTTGTGGAGTAATATGAGATCTGCTTTGTTTCTAAAATACATGTCCTACGATCTTTCTTCAAGAGATGCAGATTTTGAAATGACCAATGCTAGATCCTTTTTTAAACCGGAGGATTTTAATAAACTCTTTCCTCCAATACAAGATTCTTTAGATCCAATTATACCTGCAGGTACCATTTTTGCGCCTCCTTCGGTAGCATTAAAAATTCCTGCTACGGCTGATTCGCTCTATTTTAAAAATGCAGTTACAGCGGAAGAATCCAGTAAACCCGACAGAGACAATGGTAGCAATAACTGGGCAGTGAGTGGCAGCAAAACGGCTTCAGGTGCACCTATTCTTTGTAATGATCCGCATCTTGGGTTGAACCTTCCTTCCCTTTGGTTTGAAATGCAATTGTCTACACCAACATTTAATGCTTATGGTGCCAGTTTTCCGGGTGCACCAAATGTGATCATCGGGTTTAGCGATAGTGCAGCTTTTGGATTTACCAATGGCGGCCGTGATGTGAGAGATTATTATGAAATACAATTTAAAGACGACAGCAGGCAGGAATACTGGTTTAACAACGAATGGAAAAAAACAACGTTTAGATACGAACAGATAAAAATTGCTGGCAAACCAACCTTTATTGATACTGTTGCTTATACCATTTTTGGCCCGGTGATGTATGACAAAAGTTTTGCCGGTAAAAGAACTACCAATAATAAAAATTATGCGGTAAGATGGAAAGCCCATGATCCCAGTAATGAACTGCTAATCTTTAACGGATTAAATCATGCTAAAAATTATGCCGATTACCAAGCCACCGTTGTAAATCTTCATACACCCGGACAGAATTGCATTTTCGCTACTAAGAGTGGTGATATTGCTATTCGTACGCAGGGAGAATGGCCTGCAAAATGGCTAGGGCAGGGAGATTATATCATGCCTGGAACAGACAGCAGTTATATGTGGCAGGGAATGATTCCGGATAATGAAACACCTTACCAATACAATCCCGAAAGAGGGTTTGTTAGCAGTGCCAATCAGCGCCCGGTAGATTCTACTTATCCCTATTACCTGGGAAGAGAATACCCTTCGCCAAGAGGATTTTTGGTGAACAGGAAACTGGCAGCCATGCAGCAGATAACGCCAAAAGATATGATGGATATGCAAACAGATAATTACAATGTGTTTGCCGAAATGGCGGTACCTGTCTTTACTAAAAATATCAACCAGTCGGCTTTAAATGGTACCGAAAAAAAGTATTTCGATTTACTGCAAAACTGGAATTTTCGCAACGATCCTGATTCTAAAGGGACTACCGTATTTGTGGTGACATGGAATAAATTTAAACCGGTTGTTTTTGACGATGAGTATGCCAATGCTCCCAAGCCGGTTGAGCGTCCACTGGAAAGCACTTTGCTGGAAGGCGTTTTAAAAGATTCAGCATTTAAGTTTTTAGATAATATTACTACACCGCAAACAGAAACCTTGGCTGATATTACTACACTCGCTTTTAAAAATGCGGTAGTCGATCTGGTAAAAGCAGCAGCTGACGGTAAATTGGAATGGGCTAAGTTCAAAGCCACCAGGGTTAATCACTTGGCAAAAATTCCTGCTTTCAGCCGTTTTGATCTTCCTGTCGGGGGAGGTACAAATATCATTAATGCTACAAAGGAAGAACATGGTCCAAGTTGGAGAATGGTCGTAAGTCTTACTGCTAAAACAGAAGCGTATGGCATTTATCCCGGCGGACAAAGCGGAAATCCCGGTAGTAAATTCTACGATAATTTTATCAGCGACTGGGCCTTGGGTAAATACTATTCGCTATGGATGATGACCAAAGAAGAAGTAGGAGACAAAAGAGTAAAATGGAAAATGACTTTTAGTAAAGGATAAAATCATCAGCGAATAATTTATCTAGATCATAAAATAAAAATATAAAAAACGTTAACCATTGATCGGTTAAACTTAAACCTTCTAACTAATGAAATTTATTACTTCTATATGCTTAATCATTTTATTAAGCTTTGCTGCCTGCCTCTATTTGCCATGGTGGAGTATTGTTTTTGCTTCATTTCTGGTAACTGCATTCATTCCCCAAAAACCGGGTAAGTCTTTTTTAAGCGGCTTCCTTGGGATTGGCTTGTTATGGGGAGCTTTAAGTTTTTATAAAAGTTACTTGAACGAACATTTACTGGCGCATAAAGTTTCTGTGCTTATTTTAAAAATGGATAATCCCTATTTGCTCATTTTTGCAACTGCTTTGATCGGCGCATTGGTGGCAGGTTTCGCAGCATTAACAGGTGCTTATCTCAGAAAAAAGAAAGCCTGATTTTTATACATTCTTTAATTTATTTAATGGGCTTTTGATTTTTAAAAGCCCCATAACAGCAGCCCGGTATTTTGGTACTAACCAAAATACCGGGCTTTATGTTTTTTCTAACAGTATTGCGCCTAATTTCGCAGGGTACGAAACTGTTTTATGAAAATTATTCTAGCTATTTTTATTTCCCTTCTATGCCTTCAGGCAAGTGCTCAAAAAATTTACGGTACCATCTATACAGAAATGGGCGATCTCTTGCCTTTTGCATCAATTACCGTTAAGGGAAGCTCACAAGGAGCCAGTGCCAATGACAAAGCCAGGTTTGCTTTTAATTTACCCAATGGAACTTACACCGTCGTATGTCAACATATTGGATATGCCAGTACAGAAAAAAAAGTAACCGTTAAAGGCGATACAGAAATAAGTTTTGTGCTGAAGGAACAAAAATTGGTGATGACAGAAGTGATTGTAAAAAGTGGGGAGGAAGATCCTGCTTATGAAATCATTCGCCAGGCAATTAAAAAAAGAGATTTTTATTACAAACAGGTAAATGCATTTAATGTAGAACTTTATACCAAAGACCTTGTAAAACTGCGTAACCTTCCCAACAAAATATTCGGAAAAAAAATACCCGATGAAGACCGGGTTGATATGGGACTCGATTCTTCGGGCAAAGGCATCATTTACCTTTCCGAGTCTATTGCAAAAATATATTCCAAACAGCCCGATAAATTTAAAATGGAAGTATCCAGCAGTAGGGTGAGTGGAAGCGGAGGGTTTGGTTTTACCTTTCCGGCTTTTATTAGTTTATATACCAACAATGTAAAAGTATTTACCGATAGGATCAATCCACGAGGTTTTATTTCGCCGCTTGCCGATGGCGCCATCAGCTTTTATAAATTTAAATTTCTTGGCACTTTCTGGGAAGATGGAAAACCTGTCAATAGCATCAGGGTTACCCCCCGCAGAACCTATGAGCCTTTGTTTACCGGTGTGATCAATATAACCGATGATGATTGGCGCATCTTTAGTTTTGACCTGCTGCTCACTAAAACTGCTCAGTTGGAATTACTGGACACTTTAAAAATAACCCAGCTTCATGTACCTGTTACCAAAGAAGTATGGAGGGTGAAAAATCAAATGCTTTATTTTAATTTCAAACAATTTGGAATTGATGCAGTCGGTAATTTTTTAAACGTTTACAGCAACTATACGATAGAACCTTCCTTTAAGAAAAATTTCTTTGATAACATCGTTATCAAATACGATACCGCTGTCAATAAAAAGACAAAGGATTTTTGGGATACTACCCGCCCGGTGCCACTTGAAATAGAGGAACAGGCCGACTATAAAGTAAAAGATAGTATTTATGAACTCCAAAAAGATTCTACATTTTCTAAAACGATGCGGGATTCCTTAAATAAAAAGCAGGGTAAAATACAGCTTTATAAAATTTTCTGGAATGGTATTAATCGCAATCATTATAGTACCAAAAACAGGTTGAACTGGGGAGTTGAATCGTTGATTCGTAATATGGAATACAATACGGCAGAAGGAATTACCCTCAGAGCCAACGCTTATTTCAAGACGGCTATTCCTGCCTGGAAAACCAGTGTATCCTTTCAGCCTTACCTGCGTTATGGATTTAGTAATGGGCATCTGAATGCCTGGGCCAGTCTGCAATTTAGAACCAGGGACCAGGATGCTAAAAACCGAATAAGAAGATTTAGCTGGGATTTTGCAGGTGGTAAAAGAGTGTCAGAGTTTAACAAAGAAAGCAAGATGTTGCCCATTGTAAACAGTATCGGAACACTTTTGTATGGTAATAATTACATGAAAACCTACGAGAATTATTTTGGAAGCATTACTTATAATAAACGATTCGAAAGCGGTTTTAAACTTAGTTTGAATGGCTTGTATGAAGACAGGATTCCATTAAATAATTCAACCAATTTTACGATCTATAAAAATGATAGTTCAAGGATAACGCCCAACTACCCTTACGAAAAAATACCTGCTCAGTTTGAACCGCACCAGGCAGTAATTGTAACCGCAACGGTTAGTTTCAGACCAGGGGAGCGATATATACAATTGCCTTACAGTAAAATTCCGATTGGTTCTAAGTATCCACTGTTTAGCCTTACTTATTCAAAAGGCTTGTCCCGAATATTGGGAAGTGATGTAGACTTTGATAAATGGAAATTTACCGTAAACGGAGAGAAGAATTTTAGGCTGGCAGGAACAATGAAATATCAATTGGGTGCAGGCGGTTTTCTAAATGATAAAAAAGTTTTTATTCAGGATTATCATCATTTTAATGGAAACCGTTCTGTGGCTGCAAGCGAATATGTAAACAGTTTTCAACTCGTTTCTTTTTATGGTAGCAGCAATACCGAGGCCACTTTTGCCTTCGCACATTTGGAGCATCATTTTAACGGATTACTTACCAATAAAATCCCCTTATTTAAAAGGCTTAACTGGACCCTGGTTGGCGGTAGCAATGCTTTTTATGTGAACCAGAACAACAATCATGTGGAAGTATTTGCCGGAATAGAAAATATTCTTAAAGTATTCAGAGTTGATTTTGTGGCCGCTTTCGAAAACGGTAAACAGGGCCGCACGGGTATTCGGATCGGTGCCGGAGGAATATTGGGAGGCAGTATCAAAATGAATAGAAGCGACAACAGTGCTTCCATTTCCTTTTAATTATAAAAAGTTATCTTTGCGTCGTAACAATTTGGTTTGCCCTGCAAGCATCCAATCTACACGGTGAGCCTCTATTTGGCTTGCCGGAAAAAGATTTTCCAAACAAAAGGAATCAAATTTATGGCAGTCCTACACAATCGTGTTTCTCAGGAGGAGTTAAAAAAACGCCTTTATGAAGAAACCATTTACAGAAACACCGTTTCTTTTTACCAGTATTTTTTTATTGAAGATCCTGTCGCATTCCGAGATGAACTGTACAAAGGGTTAAATGCTATCAATGTTTTTGGACGCATTTATGTGGCTCAGGAAGGAATCAATGCACAGATTAGTGTGCCTGAAACCAATTTTCAGGCATTTAAAGAATACCTCTACAGTTTTGAAGCTCTCTATAACCTTCGGTTAAATATTGCCGTAGACAACGACGGCAAATCGTTCTGGGTGCTAAAGATCAAAGTGCGCAGTAAAATAGTTGCCGATGGTATCAGGGATCCTGATTTTAATATGGCCAACAAAGGGCAATACGTAAATGCTCAGGAATTTAATAAACTTACCAATGAAGCCGATACCATTGTGGTGGATATGCGCAACCATTACGAATATGAAGTAGGGCACTTTGAACAGGCCATCGAAATTCCCAGTGATACTTTCAGAGAGCAGTTGCCCATGGCAGCCGAAATGTTGCAGGATAAAAAGGATAAAAATATTATCATGTATTGCACAGGTGGTATTCGCTGCGAAAAAGCCAGTGCGTATATGCTGCACCGTGGGTTTAAAAATGTATTTCACCTGGAAGGGGGCATTATCAATTATGCCAATAAAATAAAAGAGCAGGAATTACCCAATAAATTTCATGGAAAGAATTTTGTCTTCGACGATAGGTTGGGAGAGCGTATTACAGATGAAATAATTGCCTTTTGCCATCAATGTGGTCAACCGGCAGATACCCATACCAATTGTAAAAATGAAGCTTGTCATTTATTGTTCATTCAATGCGAAACCTGTGCAACAAAATACCAGGGATGCTGCAGTGAAAGCTGCCAGCAGGTTTACAACCTCCCGGAAGAAGCACAGAAAGAATTGCGCAAAGGAATTGATAAAGGCACCATGATCTTTAATAAAGCAAAACAAAGACTTCGTCCACGACTAAACGAAAAATAAAAGTATTACCATCGTTATTATTTAACGATGGTAATACTTCCTTTCTTGAATTTTTTTACGCCCCCGGCTTTTTTATAACTTGCCTGCCAAACATAATTGTAATTGGCCAGTAGCAGACCCTTAAAAGTTCCATCCCATTTTTGATAAGGATCATTGGTACTGAAAACCTTCTCGCCATACCTGTTATAAATACTTAAGGAATATTCCGTCACGTTGATAAGATTGGATAAGGGGCCCGGACCGAAACCATCATTATTTCCATCTCCGTTTGGAGTAAAGGCCGAAGGGAAATAAATATCATCTCCGCACAAACTCAAATTCACCGGGTTAACCGTCAGACTTTTTATGCCTGAAATACAAGTAAAACCGGCATACCTCGCAACGATATTATAAGTCCCGGGATTGAGTCCCGAAAATGTTGTACTGGATTGGTAATTTATTCCATCAATACTATATTGAAGATTCGCACCTGTAGGTGCTGTAATCAGAATCGTTCCTTTTGGTAAACTACAAGTAGGCTGCACCGTTACAGAAGCGTTAGGTATAACAGGCGTTAATGGGGCTGCATTGATTGTTACTGCTGTGCTTGGGGATATACACAATGTTGTTGTATTTCTGACCCTGATAGTATAACCGCCCGAAGCAATATTGTTAAATGTTGCAGATGTCTGGTAAACAATTCCGTTAAGGCTGTATTCAAGATTTGCAGCAATGGGCGCTGTAATGGTAATGGTTCCTGTTGCTTTACTGCAGACAGGTTGGATGGTTGTTACTGTAGGAGCAGCAGGAATAGTTGTTGGGGCTGATATAACCGCATTACTTGCTGCACTTAAACATCCATTGATGCTTTGTGTTACCGTAAATGTTGCTGCTGTACTTACAGTTCTGGGATTACCAGTTCCAGCATCACTCCAATTGAGGGTTCCTGTAATACTGCTAACGGTAAGGATAGAAATTCCGCAGCTATTGATAACGGATAAAACAGGTGCCGTTGGTATTGCTTTAGGTGCTGTTGTTACAGTATTGCTGGCAGGGCTTGTACAACCATTGATCGATTGAGTTACAGTATAAGTTCCTACTGTAGTTACCGTCACCGGGTTACCGGTTCCTCCATTACTCCAGGTAAGAATTCCTGTTGCTCCGCTAACGGTAATCGTAGAACTTCCGCAATTATTTACAACAGATAAAACTGGTGCTGCTGGAATAGCAGTTGGAGCAGTGGTAACAGAATTACTTGCTGCACTTGTACAACCTGCAATGGTTTGTGTTACCGTAAATGTTCCTGCCGTTGTGATCGTTCTTGGATTACCTGTACCACCGTCGCTCCATGTAAGTGTTGCGCCAGTGGCTAGACCAGTAGCAGTAATTGTAGAACTTCCACAATTATTTACAACAGTCAAAACAGGAGCAGTAGGAATAGCTGTTGGAGCAGTGGTAACAGCATTACTTGCTGCACTTGTACAACCACCAACAGTTTGTGTTACGGTAAATGTTCCTGCTGTTGTTATTGTTCTAGGATTAATGGTTGATCCATCGCTCCATGTAAGTGTTGCGCCAGTGGCTAGACCTGTAGCAGTAATTGTAGAACTACCACAATTATTTACAACATTCAAAACAGGAGCAGTTGGTATAGCTAAAGGAGCTGTTGTAACAGAATTACTTGCTGCACTTGTACAACCTGCAACAGTTTGAGTAACGGTAAGTATTGTTCCCGTTGTTGTGATTGTTCTAGGATTGCCCGTACCAGCATCACTCCATGTAAGTGTTGCGCCTAGAGTAACAGCAGCTGCAGTAATTGTAGAGCTCCCACAATTATTTACAACAGTCAAAACAGGAGCAGTAGGAATAGCAGTTGGAGCAGTTGTAACAGCATTGCTTGCTGCACTTGTACATCCACCAACAGTTTGCGTAACGGTAAGTATTGTACCTGTAGTTGTTATTGTTCTAGGATTAATGGTTGATCCATCACTCCATGTAAGTGTTGCGCCAGTGGCTAGACCAGTTGCAGTAATTGTAGAACTACCACAATTATTTACAACAGTCAAAACAGGTGCAGTTGGTATAGCTAAAGGAGCTGTTGTAACAGAATTACTTGCTGCACTTGTACAACCACCAACAGTTTGAGTAACGGTAAGTATTGTACCTGCTGTTGTGATCGTTCTTGGATTGCCAGTACCTCCGTCGCTCCATGTAAGCGTTGTCCCTGCTGGGGTATTAACTGAAAGGGTTGAACTACCGCAATTATTTACAACAGATAAAACAGGAGCAGTAGGAATATCAGTTGGAGCAGTGCTAACAGAATTACTTGCTGCACTTGTACAACCACCAACAGTTTGTGTTACAGTAAAAGTTCCTGCTGTTGTGATCGTTCTTGGATTGCCAGTACCTCCGTCGCTCCATGTAAGCGTTGTCCCTGCTGGGGTATTAACTGAAATTGTAGAACTTCCACAATTATTTACAACAGTCAAAACAGGAGCAGTAGGAATAGCAGTTGGAGCAGTGCTAACAGCATTGCTTGCTGCACTTGTACAACCACCAACAGTTTGCGTAACGGTAAAAGTTCCTGTTGTTGTGATCGTTCTTGGATTACCTGTTCCTCCATCGCTCCATGTAAGCGTTGTC
>CANNJE010000101.1 GCA_947504605.1 Chitinophagaceae bacterium | reverse complement strand
TATATTCTTCTAGTGTATGAAATTTATCCGCAGTGTCTTGCATGATAAAAAACTTCCTTGCCTTGTCTAGAAACTTATCGTCGGTCATCATACCGTACTTCACAAACAATCCAAGACTCTCCCATTTTTCTTCAAAAGAAGCTCTTTCAGAAATAAAAATTTCTTCCAGTTTATCTGCTACCTTTTTAGTGATATGCGCATTGATTTTTTTTACATTAGGATCGCCCTGCAAATAACTGCGGCTAACATTTAAAGGAATATCCGGACTGTCTAATACACCGTGAAGCAACATTAAAAATTCTGGTACAATATCTTTTACTTCATCAGTAACAAATACTTGATTGCTGTATAATTGAATCTTGTCCTTCTGAATTTCATAACTCTGTTTAATCTTAGGGAAATATAAAATTCCGGTAAGATTAAAGGGATAATCTACATTAAGGTGTATCCAAAATAATGGTGTCTCGCTGTATGGATACAATTCTTTATAAAAATTTTCATACTCTTCTTTACTTAGCTCACTGGGCTTTTTTGTCCAGGCTGGGGAAGGATTGTTAATTTGTTTGTCTTCAAAAAATATAGGTACCGGTAAGAATTTACAGAATTTTTCCAATACTGTACTTATCCGCTGTGGTTCTAAAAATTCTTTGCTTTCTTCATTCAGGTGCATTACAATGGAAGTACCTCTTTCCGCTTTTTCAGTTTCTTCTAACGTAAATTCAGGACTGCCGTCACATTCCCACCTCACTGCAGGAGTGTCTTCTCTGAAACTTTTAGAAAACACTTCTACTTTTTCACTTACCATAAAAGAACTGTAAAATCCAAGGCCAAAATGCCCGATGATATTGGCTTCATTCTGACCCTTATATTTTTCCAGAAATTCTTCTGCACCACTAAATGCCACCTGGTTAAGGTATTTATCTACCTCTTCTCCACTCATACCAACGCCTTTATCAGCAATTGTGAGCGTATTTTTTTCTTTATCAATTACTACATCTATCCGCAGTTCGCCCAACTCTCCTTTTGCTTCTCCAATAGAAGACAAGGTTCTCAATTTTTGAGTAGCATCTACTGCATTACTGACAAGTTCACGGATAAAAATGTCATGTTCACTATATAAAAACTTTTTAATAATGGGGAAGATATTCTCCGTTTGTACCCTGATGTTACCTTTTTGCATATAAAATCTTGTTTTAGAAATTTCTGTTTAATACTTCGCAAAAGCAATACCACAAGCCATAGCGGTAAATTTGTCAGTCTGTTTACTTTTACCAAAAAAAACGAAAGGCCCCTTTAATAGGAGCCTTTTCGTAAATTATTTAATTTACAATTACCTGATCATAAATGTTTCTCTGATTCTAAATCCTAAACGCTCAACTTCAAGACGATAAACACCTATTCCAATATTACTTGGAATGATAAAATTATCATCAATAAAATTAACCTGAAGAATCATATCTCTCTTATAAACCACTTGTCCCATAATATTGTAAATCTTGGCTGCATAATGCCCAGGCTGAAGCACTTTTAAAGTATAATGAAGATTTCCTCCTCTTTTTATTGGGCTTGAAAAAATAGTTAACCCCTCAGGAATGATAGATGTAGTAAACGACTGTTCGCTGCCATAAGCAATACCTCCACCATTTACTGCATACCCTTTGAAGTAATAAGTAGTTCCCTGAACCAAACCATACAGTGAAGAAGAAAAGTTGGCTCCTGTAATAAAACCAGAAGCTGGTACCTTTATTCCAAATCCATTTGCCAAACCACTAATGCCACTATATTCAATACCAAAACTGGTAATATTGCTGCAACCGGCACTACCGATTGATCCTGCTAAAACAACAGAATTAGCAGATAAAGAACTTGCTGTTCCAGTTATTACAGTTGGAGGAGCATTCACGCCACTACCAATCACTGCAACATTTACAGTATTTGCACCACCACCACTTACCGGGATATTGCCACTATACGACAATACTAATACAGGTGTAAACTTCACAAATACGGCTTGAGTATAAACGCCGCCGGGTTGTGTAAGATTCAAAGAGCTGGTATAAGTCCCTGTTGAAGTTGTAGAGAAACTGTAACCTGCAAATGGCCCTACAACAACGTTATTTGTGTTTAGTCCTGTACTTGTAATAGTAAAACTATTGGGGCCATTTACTGTATTTAAACAAGAGGATGCAAATGCAGTTAATGGTGTTGTATTTATTACAGGCAAAGCCGTATTAAACGATTGTTGTACCCCGTAGGTTTTTCCTCCGCCATTGGTTGCATAGGCTTTGTAATAATAAGTACTTGCAGGGTTCAAACCAGTAAGACTTGATGAATAAGCACCTGTACTAAGATTGGATGATAAAACTACTGTACCTGTTACAAAACCGTTTACCAAACTATATTCAAACCCATATTCTGTAACTGCAGTACATCCTGTTGAAGTGATGTTTCCTGAAATGGTTGCAGCACTTGTTGTAATGGCTGAACTAACGCCAGTAGTAACTGATGGCGCATTGTTATTTCCTGTTCCAGACGCTGCCACATTTAAAGATGGTGCACCTGCACCGGCAACTACAATATTACCACTATAGGACTGTATTGCAGTTGGATTAAATTTTACAAAAACTTGCTGAGAAAAAGTGCCTCCGGTTTGAGTAAGTGTAAGAGAAGATGTATAAGTACCCGCCAATGTGGTAGAGAAACTAAACCCTACCAAAGGACCAACTGTTATATCTGCCACAGTAAGATTATTACCGGTAAGCGTAAAAGAGTTAGGGCCTGCAACGGTATTCAAACACACATTACCAAAAGCCATAAGGCCGGTTCCTGATAAAATTGGATCTACTGGAACAACAACTCCTGTTCCGCTAACTGCAACATTGACCGCAGTAGTTACACCTCCGCCAAGATTAGTAACATTGCCGGTTTTTAACCCCGCAGTTTGCGGACTAAACCTTACCCAAACTGCAGTAGCAACAAGCGTAGCTGAACTATAAGCTATTGTTGTTGTAGCTCCCCAAGTACTGTTATTATTAGATACCTGAAAATCTGTTGAAGGTGCAGTTACCGTAATCGTTCCAGGAGCTCCTGTAAGATTACTTCCCGATATATTATAAGATTGTGAAGTTGAATTAGACCCTAAGAATACACTTCCAAAACCAGTTATACTACCTGCTGCAGACAATGCAGGCCCTGCAGGACCACACGACACAACAGTTGAAGAACTGTTACGGGGAACAGGCGCTGTAACCACATCAAAATCTGCATTGTTATTATCAGTTTCAATACAACCATTGCTTTTTCTAACAGATCCCTGTGTAGAAGTTAATGCAACACCATTATTTACAGAAACACCACCTTCCGCATTGTTGCCGAGACCATAAGATACCAGATCAACAATACTACCTAAAGGCAATGTACATAAAGTAGCTGTAGCACCACATCCCAAAGTCGCAGCTTGATTAGACAAAACCACTTTGCCACTAACCCCACTCATTGTAAGATTGGTACTTATTAAATCGGGGGTTACTGGTAATGCAGTTCCGGCACTGCCGGCTGCACTAAATTGTATTAATAGGTAAGAACCTGCCGGCATAGAAGTTCCCGCAGGAAATGCATAAATATTGGTGGTAGAAGATCCGAAATTTCCTGTTGCCGACCCATATTGTAATGAAAAGCCAGTGAGCAATTGAGAGGTACTGCTAATATTGTGCAGCTCCACATAATCATATAAATAGGTCCCGGTACTACCGCCACCTCCACCATACACCTGACTTATCACAACCGTTGTGGATTGTGAAAAAGAAAACAGTGTACAAAGAAGAAAAAGAAATGTAAATATTTTTTTCATGATTTCAATTTTTGGAATTTTTCTCAAAAGAGAAAAATAAGCGCCATGGTTATTATCGCATGGCGCTTATGTAGAGAATATTTTAAAACCTAAAATGCAGTAACTTTTACATCATCTATTTCCCATGTAGTAGTAGCTGATGGATCTCCTCCCTGATACTTAAATGCGATATAAACATTCTGACCGATATAAGCAGATAGGTTAAGAGTACCTGAACTAATGAAAGTTGAATAACCCGTTGCCGGAGGGGTAACATAAGTTGCTGGCAATTCTGTCCAGGTTGAAGTTGTTGGTGTGTTGCTACCATTATAATTAGTAGAAACATACACTTTGAAACTAGTTGCTCCTACGCCATAACCTGCAGCATTCATGAAAGTTAATTTTGGAGCAGTCGCACCTGTCAAACTAATAGCAGGTGAAATCAACCAGCTGGTTACACTCGAAACACCTGTACTAAAGGCTGATATTTTGGCACATTTTACTGGGCCGAAAACGGCACTTTGATAAGATACAGCACCGGTTTCTCCAATATTTTTCCATCCGGTTAATGCTAGAACAGAATTGTTTGCACCGATGGTTTCAAAATCTTCTGAGAACAAGGTTCCTGGAGGCAACGCACATGCGTATGGATTGGTAAATCTTACGTCTGTAGTATCTCTGATGATTAATTGTTTCGTCGTTCCGAAAACGGTATAAATTGCTAAAAGACTTCCTCTACCTTGTGCTACTTTTTGACCTGCAAAATTTGAATAAGCACTTGTACGAATAATAATGGTACTGTTACCATCAGCAGGGCAATTTTTCACATCCCTGTTGGTAGTACTTTTATAAACAGATGTATCAGAATAAGTAACGTTAAGAGAAGTAAAAGCAAAATTATCTAACTGAATCAATGATCCTATATATTTATCCTGCATGCCTGTTCCTAACTGAGCAATCGTTACAACTTTGGGAGCTACCGGATTATTGATAGATCCTCCTACAACAAATTTGCTGATTAAACTGCTGGGAATCGCTTCCAGAGAAGTAAGACCAGAAACAGTGGCTTTTACACCAAGCTCCATCGTTCCATTATAATCACTAATGCAAAGGTCTTTACAACGAATGAAGATTTTACGTCCTACAGGGTAAGTGCCGTACAATCCTGCTGCATCTAATAATATTTGTAACCCACCGGTTGAATCCTGGATATACAATTGTTTGTAAAAATTACCACTTTTATCATTGGCTACTACAACTCCGGAAATGATGCGATCAGTTGTAATCACATCATATGCAGCAGTTGATGTATGCAAAGCTTTTAATGCTGCAATAGAAGTGTTGGCTGTAATATTAGGATCCCCTGGTCCCGGAGGAGAATCAAAATCCTTGTTGCAGGAATTTAAAATAAATGCTGCGCTCATTAAAAGCGTTATAACAAATGAAAGTTTTAAAAACTGTTTCATACTTTTTTTATTTAAAGAGTTTATTTTTTTTATTAGAATCTGATACCAATACTTACAAAATAATTAAGGCCGTAAGCATAGAATTTTTTTGCAGGAAATTTATCTGTATTTTTTTCAGCAAAATCGAAACGAAGTTGCTCAAAACCTCCAGACACGATATCCGTATTATTAAGAATATTATTAACACCCACATTAAATACAAGGAATGTTCTTTTCTTAAGATCCTTAAATTTATTATTCATCAACCATGAATAACCTGCAAATGCATCTAACGTATATTGTGATTGTAATTTTTCCTGATCAATAATGGCATGCCATAATGGATTGGTTGGATCCACTCCACTCACTGCAGAAGCTGTTCTTCTCAGCGGATTATAATCAAGCCACATATTGTCAAAGTAATTAAAGTTCACATTCGCAAACCAGAACTTCGGAGAACGATAATCAAGACCAACAGTATAAGCTTCCTGTGGCGTAGGCACTCTGTAATTCTGAGAATAAATCAAATCCTTTGACACAATTTCAGCGCTGTTATCCACAGTTACAGTTGCATTTTGTCTGCTGTCAAAATAATACCTACCCACTGCAGCACCGGCATTTATACTAAGACCTTTATACAATTTTGCATCAACGCCAAACTCACCGCCAAAATGCACTTTATCAATACCACTGATAGCATAGTTTACAAAGTTTCTGTACTCATCATGATAGAATGTCAATACATTCATCTGATCCTTAAACTCAGTATAGTAACCAGTTAACCTTACTTTTAATTTAGGAGCATTTAATACATATCCAGCTTCTACAGAACCAATTCTTTCAGATCTCAGGCCATCCTGTAAAATATCTCTTGTTCTTGGTGCCACATATGCATTTTCAAAGAAAGGTGCACGGGTCATATAAGAACCATTGGTAAATAAATAATTACGACCGTCAATTTTATAAGTCAGCCCGCCTTTAAATGTATAATTATAAAAATGCTGTTTTTCAGATTTTCCAAAAGAATTGTTTGGAAACAAACCCGACTTCACATTACCTGTACGGAAGAAATTCGTATAGGAATGTTCTGCTGCCAGAAAGAAATCAATTTTACGGAATTTGAAAACAGATTGAATCCACACTGCTGTTTTCTGAATATTGATATCATAATTATAACCAAACTTATCGCCCACTCCTAAAATACGGTTAGGGTTATTTAAATCATTTTGATTGGCACTAGGATCTGTAGCAAAATCTCTTTCGGCAAACTGGTTCAGATCTACATAAAATGCGCCTCCCAGAAGATCATTCACTTCTTTATAATAATGATTTTTCTGAAATTGATAAGAACCTCCTGCAGTAAAATCAATATTAGATCCCAGTGTCGTATTCATGACCGTGTTAAAATTAAAACGGTTGGTATTTACAACCCTGTCTTCCAGAATGTATAAACTTCTTTTGCCGGTAACATTATTACCTGCAATACCATTTACATCTTTAACAGTTGAAACGTTGCCATAATTTACATTGTACAATCTGTCCCAGTTAATCTGACGAAGATTTACATCATTTTTCATAGCATCCAGGATCTGAGCCCTGTAATTAGGATCTTCCTGGTAACTAGGTAAATAACGGTAGTAATCAGGTCTTGGATCGGCAGAATTATACCAATCAAGTCCGCTTACGCTTCTTTTGCCAAAAATATAAGAAGCGGCTGTTACTAAACTTATTTTATCACTCGCTTTCCAGTCATGTGTAAGAATAAAAACCGGTTGAGATGTTTTAGCTACACTTGAATTTCTTTTTTTACCATTTTGATAACCCCAGTATGGATTGTAAAAATTATCCCCGCTGATATTAAGCATCTCTTTTACGGATGAACCCTGGCGACCATTTTCTGTTGGTGTAACCATTGCTACCAATGAAAGTAAATGACGATCATTTATTTTTTTATCTACAGCAAAAAAAGCTGAGTAACCATCATAATAAGTACCGTCCGTAAAACCTTCTTCAGCCCAGCGGCGTGAACCGGCAAGCGAAAAGGCCCAGCCTTTTTTACTCATACCGGTACTATGCGAAATCATAAAACGGTGCACATAGTTTCTATTGCTAAGTGCATAGTTAATGCTCGTCTGTTTGCGTTGTTTGCTGGCACGTGTATCAAAATAAGTAAGGCCACCAAGATCGCCAATAGAATATGGAGTAGCTTTAAGGCCATGACTTTGATCCCTGTTACGAAGCACATCATTTAAACCGCCCCAAAGACCATAAGGTGTAAAACCATTATCAAGGTTTTCCATTGGAACGCCATTCATATAAGTACTGAAAAGATCCGCATCATAACCACGAACCCGGAATCGTGCCGCATTAAAATGAAAAGAAGCAGCACTTAAAAAAGGATCTCTACCTGCGCCCAATTGAGACGATATATTTTGTGCACTACCATCCTGCATGTCATTCTCGTCGAGAGAAACAACAGGAATATTATCCCCTGCGGATTCTTTTAACTCTTCTACGATTGTGGTATCTTTTGTATTGTTCAATGGCGCGGGATTTGGCTGAACCTGGGAAAACCCTTTCAGCGATAAAACCATTACCAAACCAACACAAATAAACACCTGAGTAAATTTAAACATCATAAGCAATTTATTTGAGGGGCAAAAGTAATACTACTGACTTAAATAATTGCTAATCTTAATCATATGTGAAGAAATTCACAATAAAATAAGATTGATTTCTCTTTTGATAGCTACCTTTGATGATACTTAAAACTCAATATGAAATTAATATTTTTTACAGCTGTCCTATTTCTTTGTTTTTTTTCAAGTTCTGCCCAAACTAATAAATACAAAGTTTCGCTAATAGGTTTTTACAACCTCGAAAATTTGTACGATACGGTTGACAATCCTAAAGTAAATGATGAAGAATTTTTGCCCAATAGCGAAAGGCAGTATAATTCAAGGATTTACAACGACAAACTGGAAAGAATGTCTATTGTAATTTCTCAAATGGGAACTGATATAAACCCAGATGGGCTGGCTATATTGGGTGTAGCCGAAATAGAAAATGACACTGTTCTTACCGATTTGGTAAATATGCCCAAATTAAAAGATCGTAAACTCAAAATTGTTCATTACGACTCCCCCGATTTCAGAGGTGTTGATGTGGGCATGTTATACAATCCCAAATATTTCAAACCATTATTCAGCGCTCCGCTTTTTGTAAAACTCCCCGGTGGCAGCAAAGACTCCTATTTTACCAGGGATGTATTATACACTAAAGGAATACTCGATGGGGATACTGTTCATGTTTTTGTAAACCATTGGCCTAGCCGAAGTGGTGGCGAAGAAAGATCAATTCCTGCCAGGGCTGCTGCTGCCTCTGTAGTAAAGCTTAGAGTAGACTCAATAACCGCTTTAAACCCAATGGCCAAAATTGTGATCATGGGCGATTTGAATGATGATCCCATCAGCCCCAGTGTTTTGAAGGTTTTGAATGCAAAAGGCAGTGAAAAAAAAGTAGTTACACCCGGTTTATTTAATCCATGGATGGATATGTATAAAAAAGGAATCGGTACCCTTGCTTACCAGGATGCATGGGGTTTGTTTGACCAGATCATTGTCTCATCCGGCTTTTTACCCAAACAACAGACCGGGTACTTTTTTCAGAAAGCCTCCATTTTTAATAAAGACTTCCTGGTTCAAAAAACCGGTAAATTTCGGGGATACAGCAAACGTACCTGGGATGGAATGACCTATAACTACGGTTATAGCGATCACTTTCCCGTTTATATCATGCTTTTAAAAAAGGTAGATTAAATAATTGTTAGGTGTATAACTAATGAATAAACAAATCACTTAAAAATATTATAACCGCTAAATTTGCATTTTTAAAACTTACATACATGAAGAAAATTTTTACAAAAAAACTATGGCTCCTGTCAGTATTGATATTTAGCCTATGTGTTTCACAGGCTCAGCCTCTATTAACACAAGATTTCAACTATTCCGGAAATATAACTGCTAATGGATGGACTGCTCATAGTGGAGCAGCAACAAACCCAATTGCGACAACTACCGGACTAACTTATACAGGTTTACTAGGAAGTGGAGTTGGAAATGCTGCACTTATTAATAATCTTGGAGGTGAAGATGACAATATCACATTTACTAATCAGAATACGGTAGGCCAAAATATATACTACTCTTGTATGATAAATGTTACGGAAGCTGCTGCAACAAGATCCGGTGACTATTTTTTACATATAGGTTCAGGTGGTGGCGCTACCTTTACAGCTTTTGCCGCAAGAGTATTTGCAAAAGTTTCTGCCGCAGGCGTAAACTTTGGAATATCCAATACATCTGCAGCCACATACGGTACTACTAACTTCTCAAAAAATACTACATACTTACTTATTGTTAAATATACTATTGCAGCATCAGGCAATACACCTGTTTCTATTTGGATTATTCCTTCAGGTGTACCTGCTACAGAAGCTCTTGCCGGAACTCCTGAGCTTACAAATATTGCTACTGCAGGAGTACCTAGTGTCAGTGCTGTAGCTTTTCGCCAAGGTTCTGCCACAACATCTCCTCAGGTTGTGATTGATGCTTTAAATGTAGGAACAACCTGGGCTGATGTAACCCCTTCTGTTGCTACAGGTCCAACATTAGCTGCAAGTACAGCTATTACCAATCTGAATACTGTTTTAGGTACCGCTTCAACTTCTAAGACATTTAATTTATCAGGCTCAAATCTTACCGGATTTCCTGGTGTTATTACACTTACTACTTCTTCAAATGATTTTGAAGTATCTACCGATAATGTTTCATGGGATTTTTCTGCTACTGTTCCTTATTCATCCGCAACTTTAGCTTCAACGCCAATATATGTTCGCATTAGCGCTGATGTTGCAGCAGTTGGTCCGGTAAGTGGCACAGTATCTATAGCAGGTGCAGGTGCTACAACTATAAATGTAAATGTAAGCGGTATCGCAACAGTTGCAGCCCCAGCCACACAGGCTTCAAATGTAGTAATCTCCAATATTGTCGATAATGGTTTTGATGTAAACTGGACCAATGGTGATGGTGCTGGCAGAATCCTTGTAGTAAGACAAACTGCTACTGCGGCAGTAGCCCCAACAGATGGCCTTATTTATACTACACCAACAAGTACAGGGTCAGGTAATGCTGTTTGGTACAGTGGCACTGGTACCGGCCCAATCACAGTTACTGGTTTATCATCAGGAACTAATTACACAGTTCAGGTTTATGAATACAGCGGAACTGCTGGAAATAGTAAATACAATGCTACCACGGCAACTAATAACCCTGCAACAGCTTCTACAACAGGTATTTCTTCAACGATGCAGCAAGGTTATTTAACAGCAGTTGCTGCACCTTTATATGCAGGTAAATCAACTTACAAATTACCGTATGTTTATGTAGCTACAGTAAGCGGACTTGCCCCTAGCACAACTTATCGTTATTACGGTCTAGCAGCATCATCAACAACAGATTTTGGAACGACCAACTCAGGGGCGGGTACACTCATTTTAAATGATTATACCATTGCCACTCCATCTTTCTATACAGCAAGTACGGGAGGG
>CANNJE010000100.1 GCA_947504605.1 Chitinophagaceae bacterium | reverse complement strand
AGCATTGGGATGGAATGGTATGCTTACGTTTGGTGTTTTATACTGGCTAATGCCACGTATTTTCGGTACACAATTATATTCTAAGAAATTAGCCAATAACCATTTCTGGTTAGGAACATTGGGTATCGTATTTTATGCCGTGCCTCTATATTGGGCAGGGTTTACTCAAAGCAGCATGTGGAAAGACTTTACAGAAAGTGGCCAGTTGCAATATACTTTCCTAGAAACGGTAACTTATCTGAAACCATTCTATGCAATGCGTGCATTGGGCGGTACTTTATACCTGACAGGTGCATTAATAATGGTTTATAATCTTTATAAAACTGTAAAATCAGGTAGCCTTGTTGCCAATGAAGCAGCAGAAGCAGCAGCACTTACAGCAGATGAACCAAAACATGCAGGTGAACATTGGCATCGCTGGATTGAGCGCAAGCCTATTCAAATGATGGTAATTGCCCTGGTGGTAATTCTTATTGGTGGTGCGATTGAAATTATTCCTACTTTTTTGGTTAAATCTAACGTACCTACCATTAGTAGTGTGAAACCATATACTCCACTTGAGTTACAAGGAAGAGATATCTATGTAAGAGAAGGTTGTTATACATGTCACTCACAAATGATTCGTCCTTTCCGCAGCGAAACCGAACGATATGGTGAATATTCCAAAGCAGGTGAATTCGTTTACGATCATCCGTTCCAATGGGGTAGCAAACGTACCGGTCCGGATCTAGCCCGTGAAGGTGCAGGTAATTTGAAAAAATCAGATGGATGGCATTTCCGTCACTTCCGTGAGCCGGCCTCTATTAGTGAAGGTTCTCTAATGCCTCCATATGCATTTATGCTTACAAAAGAATTAGACACTTCTAATACGGCTGCTAAAATTAATGCAATGCGCACATTGGGTGTTCCTTACGAAAAAGGATTTGAACTGGAAGCCAATAAAGCATTGATAGAGCAAGCAACAGGTATTGTAAATAATCTGAAGACAGACAATATTCGTGTATCACCTACAAAAGAAGTGATAGCTCTGATTGCATATGTGCAAAGGATGGGTACAGATATTACCAAACAAAATAATAAATAGGCACCATGTTTAAGTTTATTCAACAGTACACAGAAAAAATGGATCATGCAACCATTTACCCGATGGTATCATTGATCATCTTTTTTATCTTTTTTATTACACTTATATATTTTGTTATAAAAATGGATAATAAATCTGTACAGGTATTGTCAAACATTCCGTTGGATATTACTGGAGAGCCAAATAATCAATCTATTTAAAAACTAAGTTTATGCGATTTACAAAAACGCTGTTTATCCTTTTTTCACTTCTGTTTGCGGGTTCCTCAGTGGTACTTGCGCAGGCTGCGGATGCACCTGTTAAGGAAGTTATATCATCAAATAATATGCTTGCCAATCTGCTTATCATTATTTCCATTGTATTTGCATTGGTTATATTCGGAATGGGGCAGGTATTGTTAACCCTTATCAGGCAGATACTTGATAAAAATAAAGCTGCCGGGAAAGCTTTAACAGCATTTCTGATCTTAAGCCTTTCGTTATTAAGTAATGGGGTGTATGCACAGAATGCTGCAGCAGCCGATGCTGTAAAGGTATTGCCAAACTATGGCGGCCTGGATTCAACTGGTTTTTGGATGCTGGTAACCGTAATAGCTATTGAAGTAGTGGCTATATTCTTTTTGTTATTCTTCATAAAACGTATACAACAGGAGCTAGTTCCTTCTAAAGAAAAAGTTCGTTCTGTTGCATTACAGGATTGGTGGGCTAGAATGAATAACCGGTTTTTTACCAAAGCTGTTCCTATAGAAAAAGAAGCAGATGTAATGCTGGATCACGATTATGATGGTATTAAGGAATTGGACAATGCATTGCCACCATGGTGGAAATGGGGTTTTATAATTACCATCTTTTTTGCCGGTGTTTATTTATTGAATTTCCATGTATTGGGATATGGCAACAATCCAACCCAAGAGTATGAAGCAGAAATAAAATCTGCTAATGCAAAGATGGAAGCATATGCTGCTCTAAATAAAGATAATATAGATGAGAAAAATGTTCCAATGGCAGATGTTGCAGGGATTGCTGCTGGTAAAGAAGTATTTCAGCAGGCATGTTGGGCATGTCATGGTAAATTAGGTGAAGGTGGAGCAGGTCCGAATTTGACAGATGATTACTGGATTCATAAAGGATCTTTAAATGATATTTACAATACGCTAAAAATTGGTTACCCTGATAAAGGGATGCAGTCATGGCAAAAATTATACTCTCCAAAACAGTTGAGTCAAATGGCCAGTTATATTAAAACTTTAAAAGGTACCAATCCTCCAAATCCAAAAGCTCCACAGGGAGATTTGTATTCAGATGCACCGGTATTAGATTCAACAGCAGTTGTATTAAAAAAGGATTCAGCACAAAAAGTAACAGCTAAGGACAGCACAAAGAAAATGTAGGTTAACCTACCGTACAGATGAAAGCGCAAGAAACGACAGGGCTAAAACAGGAGGCATTCAGGGATTCCGTTGCAACTATTTCAAAAGAAGGCAATAGGAATTATATGCATCCAAAAAAACCAAAGGGCAGGTTGTATAACCTGCGCACCTGGTTTAGTGTTTTTTATCTGATTATATTCTTTACAATTCCATTTATTAAAGTGGAAGGTGAGCCATTGATCATGTTTAATATACTTGAGCGTAAGTTCATCATATTTGGTTTGATCTTTTGGCCACAGGATTTTTTTATTTTCGGAATAGGCATGGTCACTTTTATAGTGTTTGTTATTTTGTTTACTGTTGTTTTTGGAAGAATCTTTTGCGGTTGGGCATGTCCTCAAACCATTTTTATGGAAATGGTGTTTAGGAAAATGGAATATTGGATTGATGGAGATTCTGCTCAGCAAAAGCAGTTGAAGGCAATGGCTTGGAATGGTGAGAAAATCAGGAAAAGAGTGTTGAAATTTATCCTGTTCTTTTTAATGTCATTTATAATTGCCAATTTTTTTCTCGCTTATCTTATAAGCATGGATCAATTAATCAGTTATATATCCAATCCAACCGAAAATGTTGGAACGCTAATATCGCTTTTGTTTTTTACCACTGTATTTTTCTTTGTGTATTGGTGGTTTAGAGAGCAGGCTTGTATTGTAGTTTGTCCATATGGCAGATTACAGGGTGTGTTGCTGGATAAGAATTCTATTGTAGTGGCATATGATTATAAAAGGGGAGAACCCCGTGGTAAACAAAGCCGAGAGAACCATGCTAAAGTTGCAGAAGAGAATAGTGTAGATAGCGATGCAGATTCTAATGATGAGATAAAAAAAATGGAAACAGATCAGCCAGTTGCAGTAAATGGCGATTGTATTGATTGTTTTGCTTGTGTAAGGGTTTGTCCAACAGGTATAGATATTAGAAATGGAACACAGCTTGAATGTGTAAACTGTACCGCTTGTATTGATGCGTGTAATACCATCATGACAAATGTAAAAAAACCGGAAGGGCTAATTAGGTATGCTTCTGAAAATAGTATCAGAGATGGTGTGCAGCTTCGGTTTACCAGACGGATAAAAGCCTACACTGCTGTTTTGATGCTTTTGATTTCTTTACTGGTGTTTTTGTTGGTAAGTCGTACCGATCTTGATGCAAGGCTAATGCGAACTTCTGGAATGACTTATACAACAATGCTTGATGGACGAATCGCTAATTTGTACAATCTGAAGCTTGCCAATAAAACGCATAAGGATATTCCTGTTGTGTTGAAACTGGAGTCAATTGACGGAGAAATAACCCTAATAAATGCTCAAAATAATATTGTGAAAAAAGAAGCATATACCAACCTTCAGTTTTTTGTAAAGTTGAAAAAAGAGCAAGTGAAAGGCTGGAAAACGCCTATTGCAATCGGATTGTATGAGGAGGGTAAAAAAATTAAAACAATTACGGCCAATTTTATGGGGCCAGAAGTGTACGAATAATTTTTAAAAAAATAATGTTATGAATTGGGGTTATAAAATAATTGTGGTTTATACAGTTTTTATTACCGGTATTGTTTACATGGTAGTAAGATCAGTCTCACAGGATGTAGATCTAGTAACACCGGATTACTATGAGCAGGAATTAAAGTATCAAACAACGATTGATGCTACCAATAATGCCAATGCACTTACCGCCAAACTTAAATGTGTGGTGAAGGATGATTCAATGCAGATTGAATTTCCTGCAGAGATGAAAAATACGGAACTGAAAATAGATGTGTGGTTGTACTGTGTAGCAAACAAAAAGAAAGACATCAAAAAAACATTTGTAACAAATGATGGTATGATTCTGTTGCCCCTGGCTTCCGATAATAAAGGAATACATGAAGTAAAAGTAAACTGGGAGGCAGCAGGCAAACATTATTATTTTGTAGAAAAACTATTTTTACAATGATAGCATTGTTGATAACAGCATTGGTTATGGGCGCAATTGGAAGTTTGCATTGCGTTGGGATGTGTGGTCCTCTGGCATTGTCATTGCCGGTGGTTGCTACAAATCCTGCTGGTAGACTTTTATATACATTTCTCTATAATATTGGCAGGGTAGTTACTTATGCATTAATGGGTGTGGTACTTGGTTTGATTGGAGCATCCTTTGCTTTAGTAGGGCTTCAGCAGGCACTGAGTATCATTGCAGGTTTATTTATTTTGATTTACCTGTTATGGCCACATAATAAATGGATGCTTAACAGTAATAGTTCTTTGCAGTATTTTTTCGCAAATATTAGAAGCAGTCTTGGTAAATTATTTTTTAAAAAGAATTACCATTCTGTGTTTTTTATAGGCTTGCTTAATGGATTGTTGCCCTGTGGCCTTGTATATATGGCAATTGCGGGAGCAGTATCCACAGCATCGGTTTATAAAAGTAGTTTGTTTATGGCCGTATTTGGGTTGGGGACATTTCCGATAATGTGGAGTGTTGCATTTTTTGGAAGTATTGCAGACATTAAAACAAGGGCCAATATCCGGAAAGTTTATCCTTATTTGATGTTTGTAATGGCTTGCTTATTAATTGTAAGGGGATTGGGGTTAGGGATACCATATATAAGTCCCGATTTTAATAAAGGAGAAAGTATGACAGGGAGCCAGATAGAATGTCATACTATTAAGTAATAAAAAAAATGGAATTTAATTATTACAAATCTTTTGTAGATTTTAAATATATGAGTAACAATAAAAATACAGGCGTTGATCAATATCTACACGAAACCCAGACTTGGGTACGGGCCCTGGATTTTTATAAGCAGGAAAATGCTTTTTTAAAGACGAGGCTTTCTCAGGTGGTCGATAATAATTCCAATAAAGATTTTCTTGCTCAGGCAGAGCATTTTAATAACCGCTTTCTTTTTATAGACGAATATATAAAAGAATTGAGGCAGGATACTAGAATGCAAATTGAAATGATCAAACAATCATTATCAGGTAATCATTTACAGGATAATGTGATGATTGGACTTCAAAAAAAGCTACGGGGCGAAATGGAACGTTTCGAAAATGATGTTTATACGCTTAAGAATGAGTTTAATAAAAAATTGGTTATCTATTTTGACATTAGTTAAGCATCCCTGCAAGATTCTTTTCGTTTAATACCGTTATTTTACTGCCATTAATTTCTATTAGTCTTTCTGTTTTAAAATCACTCAGTGTTCTAATCAATGATTCTGTTGCAGTGCCTGCAATATTAGCGAGGTCTTCTCTAGAAAGGTGAATGCTAAATATATCTTCTCCAGGTTTTCTGTATTTGTTTAACAGTATCATTAAAGCATTGGCTACTCTTTTTCTAAGTGAGTTATAGGCGATATCCAGCATTTGTCTTTCTTTTTCCCTGATATTTTTTGCCATCAGCTGAATGATTTTCTTGGTAGCTTCCGCATTATGATATAAAAGTTTTTCAAAACTTTCAATCGGAACTTCCGCAATGATACAATCGTCAATGGCTTCTGCAGATTCTTTATAAGTACCACCTTCCAGCAATGCTGTATATCCCAGAAAATCACCATCGGTATATAGGCCAATGGTTAATCCTTTTCCGTCATCATTACTGATAAATGTTTTCACTTTACCCGATCGTACAAAAAATAATTTTTGAGGATGGTTGCCCTTACTGTATATGACCTGTTTCTTTTTATATTGATTTTCGGGTCTGTTCTCCGTTATATTCTGTAATGCATTGCTACCTTCAAATTCTTGTAGCATTTCTCTCATTCCCTTATCATCTGGAGTGTAATTTTTTTGCAGGATATTTACTTTTTTCATCCTGCTATCTATAGCATTGAGCAATTCGATATCGGTAAATGGTTTTGTAATATAATCATCGGCGCCCATTTCCATTCCTTTTCTAAAGTCGCCTCTTTCAGATTTTGCAGTGAGGAAAATAAAAGGGATTGCTGCCAGTTCAGGATTTTTACTTAAAAGGTGCAAAACACCATACCCATCCAATATAGGCATCATGATATCACAGATTATCAAATCAGGTTTTTCCTTCATGGCAATTTCTACGCCTATCTTTCCATTTTCTGCTGTGCTTACAGTATAGTTGGCTAATTCAAGAATTTCAGCAGTATTTTCCCTTATTTCATTATTGTCTTCAATCAATAAAATGTGTTGCTTCGTCATAAAGTATTGTTAGGTGTAGTTTGAAAGTTAATTGTAAAACTGGTTCCTTTTTCCAGCTCACTTTTGAAATGTATTTTTCCATTTAGTAATTCAACATATTTGCTTACGATGTGCAGCCCCAAACCAGTACCCTGTATATTGGTTACATTGCTGGCCCTGAAGAATCTTTCAAATAAATGAGTCTGGTCTTCTTTGGAAATGCCGATTCCATTGTCTGCAATACAAAGACTAAAATGATCCGTACCTGCTTCAGAGATAAAAGAAATTTCCCCATCAACACTTGAAAACTTAATGGCATTACTCAGCAAATTAAAGATAATATTACGTAGTAGAGAAGAATCCAGTTTTATCCATTCGTCTCCTTTATGTTTGTAAATGATCCTTTGGTTTGGTTGGGCATTGGCCTGCATTTCAATACAAATATTCTGAAAAAAATCTTTTACGTTAAAGATCGTGTTTCTAACTTCTATTCTTCCATCTTCAATTTTACCTATCGATAAAAATTCGTTCAAAATGTCAGTTAGGTTATTTACAGAATTTTTAATACGCAAAATATGTTTATTTCTTTTATCCTGCTCTACCGTTTCTGTATATTTTGCCAATAAAGAGGCTGAAGATAATATGGTACTGAGGGGAGTACGGAATTCATGGGAGGCCATTGACACAAAGCGGCTTTTAAGATCACCCAGTTCCTTTTCTTTGTTAAGCGCTTTGGTTAATTCATCCCGTGAAGCTTCGATTTGTTGTAATGCCTGTTGTAATTGGCTGGTCCTGAGGTCTACCTTTTCTTCTAATGCATCATTTAATTCTTCAATTTTGCTATTGTTCAGTTCCAGTTGTTCTTTTTGCTTAAGCAGTTCATTTTCAAATCCTTTCCTAAGTGTTATATCAATCACAAAGGCAATCACAAACATACCTTCGCTTGTATCATAGTTACTCAGGCTTATTTCCACAGGAAATTCCGATCCATCCTTTTTTAAGGCAAAAAGGTCTCTTCCAACTCCCATGGTTCTTTTTCCGGGATTTTGATTATAGTGTTCCCTGTGTTTGTGATGTGTATGGTCGTAGCGTCGTGGCACTAAAACCTCGATCGTTTTTCCAATCAACTCCTCACTTTTTTCATATCCAAACTGAGTTAAAAGAAAGTGGTTTGCCATTTTTATAGTGCCCGTTTCATCGGTAACCAATATGCCCATCGAGGCATATTCAAAGAGCGCCTCAAACCTTTCTTTCTCTATTTTAAGCTGAATATCCATTTAATAGGTTCCCGTTTTTTTGTAAAAATAGCTAATTGTAGTTCTGATACAGAAATATTATGTACTAAAAATGCATAAAACTGTTTTTTTGTTAAGAAGAGTGATTGTTCTTAATCACATTTTTTACACAATAAGCTATAAAAAAAAATGCCGTTATATAAAATACTACATTTATATCTTAAATGATGTATATAATATGCAAAAACAAACCATACGCAGTTTTATGTTGTTAGTGTTTTTGTGTCCTTTACTGTTTAATACAGTAAAGGCGCAGACTGTTTTTAAATTAAAATTCAAGCGATCTTCTGTTTATTCTGGTATTGAAGTAGGATCAAAGGGGGTTAAAATGAGCATATTGGAAATAGGAAAAAATGCACAAAATAATGGCACATTTAATACGTTAAAGGATACTTCAATAAATACTGATTTTATAAGCTTTAATGAAACTTCATTTTTTGCAACCCTAAATGCCCTAAGTGTTCTTTTTGTTAAGTCAATGGATGAATATAAAATTCCGTCAGAGAACATTTATACAGTAATAAGTAGTGGTGTAGTCGGGCAGGCTCAAAAAGATTCAAAACTTTTAATTGTGCAGACATTGGTTGATTCTTTTAAACTAAGGATAAAAGAACCCGTTAGAAATGTAACATTGGTAGATGTTCAGGAAGAAGCAAGATTATCTCATCTGGGCATTGTTCCTGAAGCAAAACGCTATTCTACCTTTTTGATAGATATAGGAAGTGGTAATACAAAAGGAGGCTATTTTCCCAATGGAAATACAAAAGACCTCCGTTTGTTTGAGTTAACTTGGGGGACAAAAAGTATAGCCAATGGAACTGAAAAACGTTTGGAAGATGATAAAAGTCTGGCTAATTATAAAAAACAATTATACAGGGTACTTGAAGGGGCTCCCAGTTCAGAAGTGGTATACGCTGTAAATGTAAGTGGAGCCTATAATATGAGTGATAATATTGTATTTAGTGGTGGTATTGCTTGGTCGGTTGCTACTTTGATTTATCCGGAATTTGTGGATAATCCTGTGGTGCCAGTTACATATGATGAAGTTGTGAAATTTAGTGAAAAACTTTATGAAAATTATCTAGCTTTCAATGAAGCAACGCTAGCAGCTTCTGTTTTTGATAACTCCATTGATAAAAAAGTAATGGAAGCTGAGATAAAAAGGGTTCATAAAGTGTTTGATCAGAAATCACTTATGGCTGGAACAGGGCTTTTATTAAAAATCATGCGGCAGTTTGAAGGTATCTATGAAAAGAAACAATTTTTCCTTGTTAAAAACGGTCAGGTAGGTTGGATATCTGCATATGTAGATCAACATATTAATAAATAATTTTGGCAAGCTTAATAAATGAAGGAATCTAAAATTTCATTACTCTTACTGGTTTCTCTTTCGCTTTTGTTGCTAGCATTTGTAGTGCTATTTATTTGGGGCTTTACTTATTATAAGCAAAGTATTCAGGCTGCACAACCCAATACAATTGTCATAAAAGATTCTTCTGCCATTGCTGGTAATATCAGGGATTCACTGCAAAAAATTTATACTGCAACAATCAATAAACTGAATACAGAACTAGATTCTACACGAAATAATGTAGATTCATTTCAGTATAATATGAATGCTAAATTGTCTGAGTTTAACGAATTGAAAAATGAGATTGGTGAAATCTTGAAAAAAAAATCAACAGGATCTGGTGATATTGGTTTTGCGAGGCAGAAAATACAAGAACTTCAATTAAGACTGGAAGAATGGCGAAGTAAATATAATGATGTGGCCGAAGAGAATAAGCGTCTTAGCCGTTTGTTGCAGCAGCTTTCAAAAAATATAAACAGTACAGATAAACTGTCAGGGAAGGAGGGAGCAGATTATAAAGTAAGTAATGTACCTGTGACAGCGGGATTTATTGTTACTGAAATAGCTTTACAAGCGATTATTCAATTAGATGATAAAGAGCAGGAAACTTATCTGGCATTACAAACAGATGAGATGAAGGTTTCGGTTGAATTAAAAAACAATTCACTTTCATTGCCAGGAACCGAAATTTATATCATCGTTTTGCAGCCTGATGGAAAAGTAATGAAACAATCGGCATGGGAAACCGGAATGTTTCAAACGCCTGAAGGCCGAAAGGTATATTCTTATAAAATGCGTTTTGATTATTTAAAAGGCGAAAGCAAACGTCTTAATTTTTCAATCACTTCAGCGCAATATCAAAAAGGTAATTATATTTTGCAATTGTATCACAATGGAAAAATAATAGCAAGGACCAGTAAAAGTCTCTCCTAATAATGCAATTTTTTATACACTATTTTTTACACCTGATTTTTCCTTTGTTTATAGCATGGCTGTTTTACAGGCAGCAGTATATTAGAGTATGGGGAATATTTCTGCTCACGATGCTGGTAGATATCGATCATTTGCTGGCAACCCCTATTTTTGATCCCAATCGCTGCAGCATTGGTTTTCATCCTTTACATAGCTATATAGCGATTGGCTTTTATTTAGTAATGCTGGTGCCAGCCAAAAGCAGGGTGGTGGCCATTGGTTTACTCATGCATATGGGCACCGATTTGCTGGATTGTTATATAGGGACTCATTACTAATCTTGACGAAAGTCTTGTTCTTAACTAATTTAAATCATATTTTAAATATAATTAAAGGGTGAATTTTACAAACAACCAATATCCCTGGTGGAAACCTTACTAAAGCCAATATTTATGAGTTTTTAGTGCGATTAAAGCTGATAAATATTGGTTTCATTTTAAGCAAAGAAAAACCAACTTATACGTAAAAAACCGAAGCATTTGCTTCGGTTTTTTACTGGTGCCCACGAAAGGAACAATATAAATGCCTTAAACCTTTGCCAGTATTATGTTTCAGTATTTATGAGGTACAATTAGGGTACATGAATTGTAAATGTGGCTGCTCAATACCTTTAGATCTTATGATATTATTTCATTTTCCATACCTTT
>CANNJE010000099.1 GCA_947504605.1 Chitinophagaceae bacterium | reverse complement strand
GGAGGTGGATTAAACTTTTGTGTAAGTGGGCCGTCTTACCTAAAATTATTTATATGAAAACGATCAAAAGCCTATTTGTTTATGTAAGTATTGCAGCGTTGTCTGTAAATGGGGTGATGGCGCAGGGAGCTGCGTCAGAAGATTCGACCGGATTGCCGGGAGATCATTTTAGCCTTCAGGGCGCCCTTCAGTTATTTGAAAAAGCCGGCAGTCCGGAAGAGTTTGAAAGATTTATTAATAAGGAAGACAATAATGTAAACAACCTAGATCTAAATGGAGACGGACAGGTGGATTATGTGCGGGTGATTGATAAGATGGAAAATGATGTACATGTGCTGATATTACAGGTACCAGTTTCTGCTACCGAAAGTCAGGATATTGCTGTTATAGAAATTGAAAAAAATGGGGAAGCCAGTGCCATGCTTCAAATTATTGGGGATGAAGATATTTATGGGGAACAAGTGATTGTGGAACCCGATGGCGGCGGAGCAGATGATGCCGCTTTTTTAAATGAATTTAATTCATCGAATCGTGGGGGGCCCAATGCTGAAAACGTTTTCAGCAATAATCGCATCATTGTAAATGTGTGGTTATGGCCATCGGTAAGATTTATGTTTCGTCCGGTTTATGCGCCCTGGGTTTCGCCCTGGAGATGGAATCATTATCCTGCGGTATGGCGTCCGTGGAGGCCTTATGGCTGGTATGCCTGGAAACCCCGCAGACATATCTATTATGGCCGTCCTTTTGTAGTTGTGCAAACCCATCGGGTAGTGAGGGCGCACAGTATTTACAAACCTATTAGGGTGGTATCGGTAAGTTGCAAAAGCCGTCATGCAGTGGCGATGAATCATTATAAAGTAACAAGAACCAGAACAACTGTAACTGGTCCAAGAGGAAACACGGGCGTGAGAAAAACAACTACTGTGAGTGGCCCGAGGGGACATGTAAAAGCAAGAAAAACAACGATCAGACGAAGAGGATAAAAGTAAAAAACAAAAAGCTTGTGTTTAAAACACAAGCTTTTTTGTTTACTAAAACGAGGTAAAAAAAGTCTACTTTATTGGAAGAATTGAATCTGTTTTATTAAGGGGGATTTCGATTATTATTTCGCATCCTTTATCAGGCAACGTGTTTACTTTAAAAGTTCCGGAAAATAATTTTGCCCTTCTTTTCATATTCTCCATTCCGATTCCTTTGGACGTTGTTTTTGGATCAAAGCCTTTGCCATTGTCTTTTATGGTAAGTTTTAAGCTATTATCTACAATGGATAATCCAATAAATATTTCAGTTGCGCCGGCATATTTAATGATATTGTTTAACTGTTCCTGCAGGATCCGGTAAAGGTTAATTTTCAATTCAATGGGCAGCAAGCTTTTGTCGATTGCAACAATATCAGTCGTAATATTAAAAGTCTTATGTACGTTGAGGGTTTCTATGAGTATATCAAAAACCTGTTTAATAGAAAAATCATTAAAAGATACCGGTGCCAGTTCATGAGAAAGCCTTCTTACTTCATCGGTTGCATCTTTGATGTATTGTTCGGTTTTGGAAAAAAGTGCGCTGGCATCTAAGTTCCTTACCATGGCATCTTTTGTAAGCCCAAGGTATAATAGGGATACTGCTAAAATCTGGTTTACATTATCATGCAGTTCCATTCCTATTTGCTGCCTTTCCTGTTCCTGCATATTGGTTACTGCATTTTCTATTTTAGCCTCGCTTTCAATTTCTTTGGTAACATCCTGCATGGTACCAATCACTCTAATGGGCTTATCTGTTGTATCATAGGTTACAAATGCCCTGTCAATAACATATTTGTAAGTACCATCCATACACCTAAAACGATAATCAATTTGGAATAACTGTTCTTGATTTACAAAAGTATCGTGTAATGTTCTTTTAACCAGATCCCTGTTGCTTTTATGAACATTCTTTTCCCACCATTTGATGGAATTGGAAATTTCCTTTTCGGAATAACCAAACACATTGGAGATTCCCTGGTTGTAGGTGATGGTATCTTTTTTAATATCCCAATCCCAGATGGTATCGCTGGTAGCTCTTGCCACCATATCATATCTTTCTAATGCTTCTGCAATTTTAGCTTCTGCTTCTTTACGGTTGGTAATATCGGTAACCATGATAAGAAAGCCGATGTACTTTCCGCTTTTTTGAAGCGGGCTAATATTGATCTGGGCCCACAAAATTGTCCCATCTTTTTTCCGGAAACTAAAATCGAGGATTTCTTTGCTTCCATTTTTTCTTTTCTGAAGATTTTCTCTTGCGGAATTTTTGCTGGAGGCATCCATAAAATCAAACATTTGTTTTCCCATCATTTCATCGGGTTCATAACCGAGCATTTGGTCCAATTGTTTGTTAGTAAAAGAAGTTAACCCGTTTTCATTGATGATCCATATTCCTTCATTGGCTGTTTCAACAATATGGCGGTATTTTTCTTCGCTTTTTACCAGGCTGGTTTCAGCCAGTTTACGTGACCCTTCTTTATTAATATTTTCAAGCGCATAAGCAATATCATCTGTTAGATCCAGCAACATCTCTACCTCCTTGCTGTCAAAGAAATTTTGAAGAGGTGAATACAAGGTAAAAACACCAAATACTGTTCCTGACTTAACGATGGGAATTGCTATAGAAGATTTATAGCCCCGTTGACGCTGTTGCGCTCTCCAGATTTCCACCATAGGGTTTGTTTCTAAATCATTGCATACAACATGCCTTAATTCCCGTAAAGCTATGCCTGAGGGGCCCTGCCCTTCGGGCATATCATTGAGGGATATCATTTTGTTATTGGCCAGATATGCATCATTATCACCTGCTGAAATAAAAGGAATCACATCGTCGTTATTATAGCTCCTGCCAATCCAAGCCATTTTAAACTGACCAATATTTACTGCAATTTCACAAACTTCTTTTAAAAGCGAATCCGGATCACTTATTCTTAATATTGCTTTGTTTACTCCTCTAATAAAATTCGACAGCCTGTTGAGTTGCAGTATTTTTAGTTCGGCAGTTTTTGATGCTGTTATATCCTGGAAGGAACCAAAGACTTTGATACATTTCCCATTTTCCATAATAGGCTTCCCTACCAACCGAATCCACTTCTCTGCACCTTTTGCTGTTATTACTTCTACTTCAATATCAAAAGCCCTTCCTTTTTCTTCTGCATCCTGCAATTGTTGTATTACCCAGGGCCTTTTAAGCGAATCTTTGAGATGATTGATAAGCAGATACTCACTGTTTAATTGAAATTCGGTACCTATTTCAAATAAGTCGCTGACAAGAAAAGACCAAATAACTTTTTTCTGGGTGGTATCATATTCCCAGTTTCCGGTTTTAGAGGCTTTTTGAATAGCAAATAATTCCTGTTGTTTGGTTTCTAATTCTATAACCCGGGCTTTTGCTTTGTTACTAAAGGACTTCGTTAATAAATAAAGCAGACCGCCTGTTACAAGTATATAAACCCCTCCCTTTATGTACTGGAAAATGGTGTGACGCTGTTCATCTTGATAATCAAATAAAAGATACAATACCGTATCGCCAAGATAAATCCAGATCAATCCTATAGCAATATGAATAAGGGTGATTTTTGTTGCAGGCCTGATTTGCATAAATGGGGTTAGTCTATCTTTTTGATAAGTTTAAAAAGTGTAATTAAACTTACCAATCGAAATTTAAAATTGGATATATAATCTAAAACAACCTACCAATACCCGCTAAAAAGAAAATTTCCTTTTTAGGAGTATCAATCGTTTTGAAGGGGGCTGGAATATATTTTTATATTAGATAAAATAGTAAATTTAATAAGGCAAAATTGAAGATTAATTTTAATATCCCATTAACGAAAGAACTACTGCGATGTAGTATTTTTTCTACATCGAAATCAAATTTTATACATACCTGTTTAATCCTATTCCTTAAATACACATTTAATATTAAACAAGGTATCAAATTTTGGTTAACATTCGTTGATTGAAAGCGCTTTACCTTTTATTGTAGTAATTTTGGAGTTTATTCCTTAATCAGTATCAATCACTTAACTATTGAACTTTTATAATAAAACCATTTTAGTCCTTTCTATTGTCTTTTTTTCTATTCCTGCTGCAGGACAATATCTTCATTTTAGTGGTATTATTCAGGATGCACATTCCAAAGAACCGGTTAGTTATGCATCGGTATATCTTAAAAAATCGGGGATAGGAAAAACCAGTGACAGTGCCGGGGTATTTAGTTTTACGATCAACGAGTTTACCAAAGATACCCTGATGATTAGTTATGTGGGTTATGCTCCCTTTAAACTTGTTGTAAATGATTCTTTAAATAATAAGACCATCGTCATTCAACTGGAAAGAGCTGCAGCGTCCAACAATGTGGTGGTTAGATCCAAATTTAACAAGGGCCTGTTTTTATGGAAAAAAATCATGAGTAAAAAGAAGTTGTACAACCGATACAATCTTCCCAATTTTAGTTATGAAGCCTATAATAAACTGGAAATAGATATCAAAAATTTTAAAGCGGATAAAGTAAAGAAGAATTTTATTTTAAAGCCTTTTTCTTTTGTGTTTGATAATATTGACAGTACTTCAGAAAAAGATCCTTTTTTGCCTGCCTATTTACTGGAAAGTGTGAGTGACTATGCTTTTCAACGGAATCCAAAAAAGTTCGCTGAAAATATCAAAGCCAGTAAAACCATTGGTTTTAAAAATGAGAGTTTTACGAAACTGATGGGTGTGATGAATCAGAATATTAATATTTATGGCAATTATATTAATGTGATGGATAAGGATTTTATTGGACCCCTGAATGATAATGCGGATGAGTATTATCATTTTTCAGTGCCAGATACCCAATTGGTAAATGGAGGTAAAATATTTCATTTTGTATTTACACCCAAACGTGCCGGACAAAATACTTTTCAGGGTGATGCATGGATCATTGGGCAGAGTTTTCAGATACAGAAAATAAATCTATTCCTGGGCAAAGATGCGAACATCAATTATATCGATAAAATAAGTGTGTTCCAGGAATTCATTCCAGTTAATGACAGTGTCTATTTTTTGAATCGGGATAAATTCTTTGCCGACTTTAAAGTATTGGGAAAACAGTCGCTCACTTTTATTGGTAGAAAAACAACATCCTACAGCAATATTACTATTAACAGCGACTCTATTACCGCCCTATTTAATCAACAGCATATTGAAGAGGTTGTAAGTACCGCTGCAGGAAGTACAGAAACATCAGATTCAACCTGGAACACCCTGCGTCATGACAGTTTATCGAGTAATGAAAAAGCCATTTATGCCACGATAGATAAGTTGCTGGAGATGCCTAAATTTCAGCGTTTGCAAAACACGTTAAAGTTTATTGGTTCAGGTTATAAAAAGATTGGCAACTTTGAAATAGGCCCATGGTTTAACTGGATAAGTGCCAATTCCTGGGAAGGAACCCGCTTTAGATTTGACCTGGGCACCTCTACCGGTTTTAATAAAAATCTTTACCTGCATGGTTACCTAGCCTATGGCACACTGGACCAGAAAATAAAAGGGAAAGCAGAAGCTTACTGGATTTTAAAAAGAAATCCTAACAGGTTAAGGTTACATCTCTCCTATTCAAAGGATATAGATAATGGCATCAGCCAATTGGGTGAAGTGGGACAGGACAATATATTTTCGGTAGCCATCCGCAAGCCCAATATCAGTCGTAAATTTTTAGAGGTAGAGGATCTTCGTTTTGAAGTTTTTAATGAGATCGGAAAAGGGTTTTCGACAGAATGGTTTGTAACACATCGCAAATATGATCCGCTTAAAAACCTGCCGGCAAAAACAAGTTTTCCAAATAAGAATGGAGGCGAGGCGTTGAATAGTTTTGAGCTGGCTTTAAAAATTCGTTTTGCTTATTTGGAACAATTTGTAGAAGGAGATTATTTCAGGTATTCACTTGGAACAAAATACCCTGTTGTTGAATTTATTGTTGCGAAAGGTTTTAGTGGAGTTTTAAACAGCGCTTATAATTATTATAAAATGGGCGCTTCTGTAAAAGACTATTTAAAAGTTTCGCCGTATGGTTCTTTTTCTTACAAGGTTTATGCTGCGAAAATTTATGGCACGCTGCCTTTTACTTTATTAGAAAACCATCCGGGCAATGATATTTATTATTACAATGCCGGGAGTTATAACCTGATGAATCGTTTTGAATACCTGAGTGATCAATATGCCGGTATTAATGTGGAGCATAATGTGGGATCTGGTTTGTTTCGTTTTACCCCCCTCACCCGTAAACTAAAGTGGCGCCAGTTCTGGAATGCCAAGGCCCTATGGGGTTCGCTGAGCGAAGAGAATCTTGCGCTGAATAATACCATGGGCAGTTTTAAAACATTCAACAATCAAACTTATCTTGAAGTGGGCACGGGCATCGACAATATTTTCAAAATATTCCGCCTTGATTTTACCTGGAGGGTTTTACCAAGACCATTACCCGAAAACAAGGTTTCCCGTTTTGGCATTTTTGGAAGTTTCCAGTTTCAGTTTTAAAATATTATTTTTCCAAATCTTCTAAAAGGCTATTATAAAACCAATGGTAGGTAATACCACCGGGTCTTCATTTTTGAGTATGATGGGAATGGCATTGCTGCCATCGGGTTTAATAGCCAGCCCATCAGTGGTATTAAAGTTTTGAGTTGTTAAGTTACGTTCAAAACTGTATTGCGGATAAGAAACCGATTTTGCTCCCCACCAATTTGATACATCCAGAAAAAGATCGAGTGTTATCTTTTTAAAGTTCCATTTTTTATCAATCCTGATATCGCTGCTGGAGAAGGAAGAAAGCCTAAGGCTATTAAACCTGCTGTAATTTAATATTCCCTGTCCCTGGGTTAAAAAGTTTTGCTGACTTGCTGCCAAATCAAAGGGTGTATAGGGTGCGCCTCCCTGGTAACGGTACTTTAGGCCAAACTCCCAGCTTTTCCCTAATTTATATCCCATGGTTGCACTGAGCAGATGACGGGTATCCCAGGCACTTGGCGCCAACTTACCATCGGCATTGCTGAACCTGCTTTGAAAGCCGGTGTAACTCAATATTCCAAAGAATCGTTTGGTTAATTTTTGTTGTGCAAAAAATTCAAGGCCGTAGGATTCTCCAATACCAACAGGAGTAACCGGTTCATTGCCAACGGCACCAAAATCGGCACCCAAATTATTGATGCTAACTCCATCACTAACGGTTACGGGGACATGATTGTATTTTTTATAAAATCCCTCCAGCGTAAATCTTGTGGTGGCTTTTGGCAGATACTCTATTCCGGTTACGTAATGGGTATTGGTAATATAGTTGCTGCTTTTATTAACCAGCTGGTTGTTGTTGTCTCTAAAGCCCAAAATAGTGTAGGGCGCAATCTTTGCATACCTGCCGATGGTTGCATTGATTGTCCACTTATCTGCCAATACATAACTCAATGCAATTCTTGGTGACAATGCATGTAGCGGATTGGATCCCTCTGTTGAAAAAGTATTGATATCGGTTCTGATGCCCGCATTAAAACCTAGTCTGTTGTCAAAGAATTTTTTACCCACCTGTGCAAAAGCGCCTAAACGAAAAAAGTCAAGATCACTGCTGAATAAAAAACGAATTTCGGGTTGGGTACCTACCGCTGCCCTTCTTCTGATATTGTTTTGGGTATTGTATTGTAGGTATTGCGTTACGGCACCATAACTGATTTTAAATCCGGCAAGGTTTTTATTTACTTCGAGTCTTAATTTGTTTTCGGTTTCTTTTGCATTGGTTTTATAACGCAGATTGGCAGGATCGGTATCATCGTTGAAATCATTTTTTTCGATATAGTTGTCGAGTGCATTTCTGCTAAGTGATAACAACATAAAACCATTGGCAAGGCTGCGCCTATAACTTGCTCCAATCGCATAACTTTTTTGTTCTAAAAAAGGCACTTGATTGATGGTATACAATTTATCCTGTGTGGGTGTTTTTATGGTTCCAAATCCAAATTGATCAATGGCTCCTACTCCTAAAAATGTAAGGGTACTTTTGGTATCGGGCTTGTAGGTTAGTTTGTACTGGAAGTCCCAATAGTTGGGCCTTATAGGCAGATCAATCATTGAAAACAACAACTGCAAATAACTTCTGCGAACAGAGAGAAGGTAGGTCAATTTATTGTTAACCGGGCCTTCGAGGGTAGCGGCCAGTTCTGTACCACTCAATCTTAGATTGCCCTGTGTTTTATTGGGATTCCCTGTTTTTTGTTTAAACTCAAAAATACTCGAGAGTGCATTGTCGTATTTGGCATCAAAGGAACTGGTACTAAGTTTTACATCTTCTATAAAGGATACATTCAGAATTCCTGTGGGGCCACCACCACTGCCTTGTGTGGCGAAGTGATTGATAACAGGTATTTCTATTCCATCCAGGTAAAATACATTTTCGCCGGGGCCACCACCGCGTATTAAAATATCATTTCTAAATCCACCTACGCTACCCGATGAACCTCCTACTCCCGGCAATGAATTGATCACCCTGCTGATATCAAAATTACCTCCGGGGTTTGTTTTGATTTCTTCAGCAGTAAGCCTTTGTACACTGAGCGGTGTTTCCAATGTAGCTGTTCTGGCTGTTTTTCTATTGGCTACCACCACCACTTCTGTTGTGGTTGAATAAAGTGGTTGTATTTCGAAAGAAATTTCATTTTCATTTCCGCTCGTTACGGATATATTGAATTTTGTTTCTGCCTGATAACCTGTGAAAGAAACTTCCAATGTGTAGGATCCCACTTTAATATTTTTAAGCTGGTATCTTCCTGCTGCATCCGTTATGGTGGATTGGTTTAGTTGTGGAATACGAATGCTGGCAGACTGCAATGGTTTTTTGGTAAGTGCATCCAATACATAGCCGGAAATACTTCCTGTTTTTTGAGAAAAACACATTGAAGCAATCAACAGGAAACAAAACAGCAAAAGGAAGATTTTTATTTTTTTCATTAGGTCTACAATTAGGGGGCAAATTTCTATTATTTTATTGAATAGCGTCTATTAATAAAAAAAACAACGCTTGATTGTTAGAAAATAAATACTGCTTGCTGAATACAGGATAGGATTATTTTATGCTGGTTTAAAAACCACAATCGGGGTAGTGTTTAGAAGCTACAATGAATGGGATTTAACAGAAGATATATCTATTAAGCATCATACCTAATCTTGCTCATATAGAAACAATTAAAAAATCATACATATTTAATGTAAAATGTAAAAGCCACTACATTAAAAATGCCTTTAATTGCTTTCTTTTGTAAAAATATTTAATATTCAATAAAAACTAACTAAAGCTGCTATTACCGGTGGTTTTTTCCAGGACTTTGCTTATGAAGCCAACTATACTTTCCTTACTGTTTATTTTCAGTTCTATATTTTTAAAAGCGCAAATATTTAATGGTACCGGTGGAGCGATTCCGGGAACTAGTACTACCCGCACCTGTTTTCCTATTACTGTTACCGGAGTAGGGATCATCAATGGTACTAATGGGCTGGCATCGGTATGTATGAATATCACCCATACCAATGATGATGAATTAGAAATTGTGTTAACGGCACCTGATGGAACAATTGTTCCGCTTACCATTCAAAATGGTGGAACGGGAAACAATTATACTTCTACTTGCTTTAGTGCTACTGCTACCAATTCTATCAAATTTGGCATAGCACCTTTTACCGGAACTTTTTTACCAGAGGGGCATTTAGGAGCAGTCAATAATGGACAGAATGCGAATGGCGTCTGGAAGCTTTGTATTCAGGACAGGCGTGTAGTTGGAAATCTAGGAGCTCTTGTTAACTGGAGCCTTACATTTAGCAATACGCCCGCACCCCAGCCTCCTGCATTACCCGTATGTGCAACCACAATTCCTTCTTCTTCTTCTTGTTCTACTGCAAGTCTGGTTTGCGATTTTAACGGACTTTGTGGTTCAACTTCAGGTACCTCTGTTCAGGATTGGCCAGGTTCAGGTTTAGATGGTCCCTGTTTTGGATTACAACAAAATTCATTTATTAAATTTATAGCATCCTCCAGCAGTGCTTCTTTTTCTGTATGGGTACCCACAACTACAGCCGGTGGTGCCAATTATAATACAGCAGGTATTCAGATGCTCTTTTTTAGTGGAACATGTAACAGTGGTACTGTGGCTACCTATGGCTGTTATCCTCATATTTATCCCTACCTAACGCCGGGCAACCCCTCGATCAGTGTTGTTACTGCACAAGGTTTAACCCCCGGCAATACCTATTATTTAATGATTGATGGGATTTTTGGGGACAATTGTACCTATACGATTGCTGCAAATACAGGCGTAAACATTTTGAATATTAGTCCATCAGCACCCACTATATGTGCAGGCAGCAGTGTGCCACTAACAGCATCAGGAGGAAGTGGCACCTATGGCTGGAGTCCTGCTACCGGACTAAGTGCGACAACAGGAGCTGTGGTTACAGCCAGTCCCGCAGGTACAACAACCTATACTGTTACAGGTAATACCGTAACAGGTTGCCCTCTTACAAAAGATGTAACGGTAACAGTAACTCCATTACCAACTGCGCCTGTTTTATCTGTTGTAAATAATTGTGGTAGTTCTACGCTTACAGTTAATACCCCAGCAGGAACTACGCTTACGTGGAGTGATGGAGGAACGGGTAATCCAAGAACAATCACAACGGCAGGAACATTTACCGTAACGCAAACTGTTGGTGGTTGTACAAGTGCAGCAAGTAATTCTGTTACCACTGCTCCAACTGCTATTCCAACTGCTCCTGTTTTGACTGTTGTAAATAATTGTGGTAGTTCTACAATTTCAGTTAATACCCCAGCAGGGACAACGCTTACATGGAGCGATGGAGGAACAGGTAATCCAAGAACGATCACAACAACAGGAACTTTTACCGTTACGCAAACTGTTGGTGGTTGTACAAGTGCAGCAAG
>CANNJE010000098.1 GCA_947504605.1 Chitinophagaceae bacterium | reverse complement strand
TCTTCTGTCTATTAAAAAACTATTCAACTGAGATATTTCTTTAAAAATATAATGTTTGTCCATTGCGCCCTGCAGGTAACCTGCTCCGGTACTGCCACCTGTGCCAATACGGGTTCCAATCATTCTTCGAACCATATTGATATGACGGTATCTCCAGTTGCCTAGTTGGTTGTCTATTTCCAATAAAGTGTCCAGTAACTGAAAAGGTAATTCGAGCATTGGGTACCCATGGTATAACATAATAAACAAAGCAGATCTGCAAGCTTTCGGGCTCAATGCTCTTTCGGTGTTTTCTTCTTCTGCAAAAAATAATTTTTTAAAATTCAGCAGGTTGTTTTTTTCAGCTTCTGCAAGACTGTCGGTATACACTTTTTCATACCCGGTCCAAAAAGTATTTCCGTTCCAGTATTTTTTTTCTTCTGCAAAGGGCATTCTTTCCAGCCATTTGTTTATGAGTTCAATAACAGAAGATTCATCTTCTGCGCTTTTAATAATATCAATTTCTGTTTGTTGTAACTGAGAAATATAATATTCTTGTCCGTGTCTTTGTTCAAACTTAAGACCAAGTTTCGCTTCAATTATTTTAAACTGCCAGCTTTGAAATCCTGATGCAGGCCTGAGCATATCTCTAAAATCAAGGAAATCCATAGGAGTCATGGTTTCCAGAATGTCTATTTGCTGAACCAGTACTTTTAAGATTGTAACTACTCTTTGCATGCGATGCACCACAACCTGCATTTCGGGTGAATTGTCGTTGAGTTGTGGTTGGCTCATGATTTCTATCACAGAGTTTAGCTCAAATAAAATTTGCTTAAACCATAACTCGTAAGCCTGATGAATGATGATGAACAACATCTCGTCATGCGCTGGTTTTTTGCCTTCTGCAAAACTTTCAGGTTTTTGGGCATCTATTATTTTATCTAACTGAAGATATTCTCCGTAATAAACTGGTTTGTGTTGCATGATCGAAAATTTAGAATTGCAAATCTAAGGTAAAAGGGGAAGGTAAATGGTTGAAGAATATATGTTCAATGATGAGGAACATTTGGGCACGTTTGGGCACGTTTGGGCACGTTTCGGCATATTTGGGCATGTTTGGGCACGTTTGGGAATATTTGGGCACGTTTGGGTATGGTTTGGGCAACTATCTACGGAGGGGCTACGGAGGGACTATGAGGGGACTAGGGGTGATCCCTTAGGGGACTCACCCTTACAAAACTTTACTGGCGAAACAATTAATCTTGTAATGTTAGCTCAGTTTAAAAGCTATCTGATAAGAATAGAGGTACCTTTTTGTTCCACCCTTAAATTGGTATCAGTATGAATATAGCTTAATATCCAAACATAGGTGCCTGGATCTGCTCCCTGTCCTTTAAAAGAGCCATCCCATTTATTGGTCCAGTCGCGGGTGAAAAATAAACGTTGTCCAAAACGGTTGTAAACACTAAAGCTCAGGTCCTTTGCTTTATAAGCATTGAGCGGATACAGAAAATCATTTAAGCCGTCGTTGTTTGGCGTAAAAGCAGAAGGTACAGCAATATAGCAGTTGTTGATCACTTTTATTTTTTGTTTGGCTGTGTCAGCACAACCGTAACTGTTTCTAACAATCAGCTGAATGATTTCATCTCTTGTATTTGCAGCGGTCGTATAAATTTGTGTTGCGGGATTTTGTAATGTACTATTCAGTCCGTTGCCGAATGTCCAGTCCCAACTGGTAATATTTCCTTCGCTGTTATTTTTAATGGTTGCCTTGTCGCCTGGACAAACCAGTGAACTCGCTTCAAATGCTGCGTTTAATAAATTGTCGAAAAAGAGGGATATAGCTGCTGTGTCTTTGCATACTCCGTTTGATACGATTAATGTTGTATTTTTTTGCCTGAAATCTATGTAATTGATTAGTGGGTTTTGTAAAGCGCTTGAGCTGCTGTTATCAAAGTTCCATAACCAACTATTTACTCCATTGAGGCCGCTATGGGTATATTGAACGGTATTGCGCTGGCATCCGTATAAAATGTTGTAATTAAAATCTGCATTTACAGTATCGCTTACCGTAAAGAAAATAGTAGCTCCTGCAGGTGTAAACTGTCCGCATTCGTCAATGATTGTATTTCCGTCTGTACCAATTTTTAGGCGAATGGTATACATTCCTCCCAGTTGCAATGGTGCAGATAGTTGAACTGCAATACTGGAACTTAGTCCATTTACACAAGTACCTGAGGCTCCTATAACAGTTACGCCGGTAGGACCCGTTACAATAAAGTCGCTTCCGTCTGCTGCAATAGAATTGCAGAACATAGGTTTTCTGAAAACAAGTTGTAAGGTTGTGGGAGCACAATCAATTTTGGTCAGGCTATCCATGGGTGTTGGTATAAATGGAAATACGGTGAGTGGGATATTCTCACCTGTGGGAACCAATCTATCACAATTATCCAGCAAGGTATTCCCGTCTGAACCATTACCAATAGTGATGGTATAGTTTCCCGGTGCCAAAGGATTATTGAGTGTTAGTAAAACCGAGTCCATATCAAAACCATTACTGCAGCCATATCCTGAAGCTGCAATGATATTCGTTGTAGCTGTACTAATTGTAAAATCAGAGCCATTTGTTGCAAGACTCATACACTTCATTCTTTTATTGACTTTAATCCTAATTTGGGTACCATCGCAAGCTGCAGTAGCTGCTTTAATATGAGGTTCCAACGGATCGGTAATACTTGCAGTTCCACCAGAAAAAGAAAGGTCATATCCCTGCGTACTGCCTGTGGTCCAGTTAGTAACCATCAATAAATATTCGTGGCCTGCAATAATGGGAGGCATTCTGTTGAAAGGGGAGTTGCCGGCAGCATCACCTTCGCAATGAACATCTCCTGTGCCTGTGGGGCTGCACCCTGTTGGTGAATTGGGGAAGGGAGCGCCAGAACCATTTCCGCTAGTGCCATATACATTTAATGAAAGTTGTAATGTTGTATTTGTAAATACTTCGTTTGGATCGCGGCCGGTAACATCCAGTAAAGACCAGTCATAGTCATCGGTGTTGGATCTTCCTGTTATCAAAAAACCTAAGGTGCCGCTTTGAAAACAAGTGAACTTGTACCAAAAAGATTTTGAAGAAGTAACACCAATCGTACATCCTCTTATTGCAATGTCGGGGCCGGTGCAATCTGTTACCAATGCCTGAGAAAAAATAGAAGTTCCGCAAACAGGTATAGCGCTCGAAGGTGTCATTCCCGGAAGGCTACAAGCCTGTGCCAAAAGTTTTGCCTGACTTAAAAGAAGGAGCAGTAAAATGGTACTAACAATTTTTTTCATTTCAATGTAAAGATAAAGAAAGATGGTTTTTTAGTGTTTTGTGCTGCATGTCTCTCAAATATCGGTCCTATTTTATCTTATTCTTTATTTCCTGGAGTTTTAATAAAGCTTCCACAGGTGTAAGGCGATTGATATCGGTCGCTTCCAAAACCTGTCTTATTTCTTCAAAAGTAGCCGAGTGTGCATCAAATATGCTTAGCTGCATTTTGGGTAAGGATAATTCTTTTACTTTATCACTAATCGGTTGGCCGCTTTGATTAAAAAGGCTCGAATCGCCAGCTTGACGATTGTCTTCCAATTGTGCCAATATTTCATTGGCCCTGTCTATGAGAGAGGCGGGCATTCCTGCCATACGTGCCACATGAATACCAAAACTATGGGTACTGCCACCAGCAGCCAGTTTGCGCAAAAAGATCACTTTGTTACCTACTTCTTTATTGGTAATATGATAGTTTTTGATTCGGTCAAATTTGTTCTCCAGTTCGTTTAGTTCGTGGTAGTGTGTGGCAAATAATGTTTTTGGTTTGTGTGGCGATTGGTGTATGTATTCTGCAATACTCCACGCAATAGAAATACCATCATAGGTGGAAGTGCCTCGGCCAATTTCGTCCAGCAGAATTAAACTACGAGATGTAATATTGTTAATGATACTGGCAGTTTCATTCATCTCTACCATAAAAGTACTTTCGCCACCACTAAGGTTATCAGATGCGCCAACTCTTGTAAAAATTTTATCTGTTAAAGGAATTTTAGCAGCGGATGCCGGAACAAAACTTCCCATATGCGCCAATAAAGTAATGAGTGCTGTTTGTCTGAGGATAGCACTTTTACCGCTCATGTTAGGTCCTGTTAAAATGATGAGTTGCTGGTTGTTGGCATCCAGGTTTATATCATTGCTGATATAGTTTTCGCCTTGTGGTAAATTCCTTTCAATTACCGGATGACGGCTGTCTTTTAATTCCAGTTCATCACCCTCATGTAATAATGGTTTTTTATATTGAAACTGCAGGGCATTGTTTGCAAAACAAGAGAGATTATCCAGCACAGCCATTACATGACCATTGACCTGCATGGGGGCAATATAATCCTGCAATTCATTCAGTAGTTCCTGAAAAAGATGCTGTTCAATTTGTAATATTTTATCTTCTGCCCCTACAATTTTTTCTTCATACACTTTTAGTTCAGGCGTAATATAACGCTCTGCATTAGCCAATGTTTGTTTGCGAATCCAGGTTTCGGGAACTTTGCTTTTATGCAGGTTGGTAACTTCCAGGTAGTAACCAAATACATTGTTGAAACTAATTTTTAAGGATGAAATACCTGTAGCAGCCGCTTCTTTTTGTTGCAGTTCTAAAAGGTAGTTTTTTCCTCCGCTTGCAATATTTCTTAGCTCATCCAGTTCTGCATGAATGCCGGTAGCAATCAAGCCACCTTTATTTACAGTTGCAGGAGGATTTTCATTAATCTCTTTTAATATTTTTTCAAGGATATAAAAACAGGGATTTAATGAATCTCCCAGGCGTTTTAAATATTCGTTTTCGGAGCCAAGGCAAATAGTTTTGATGGCATCGGTTTGTTGCAACCCTTTTGCTACCTGTAAAACTTCTCTGGGGTTTATTTTTTTTAAAGGTACTTTGCTAGCAAGCCTTTCAACATCACCCGCCTGTTTTATATGCTGACAAATTTTATTCCTTATTTCAGTTTCTTTGATTAAATATTCAACAGCATCCAGTCTTTCGTTAATGCGCAGCAGGTCATTTAGAGGCATTAGCATCCATCTTTTCAGCAACCTGGCACCCATGGGAGAAACCGTATTGTTGATGGTTTTAAACAGGCTGTTGTTTTCGCTGATTAACTCCAGGTTGCGAATGGTAAAACGGTCCATCCACAAATGATCATCCTTGTTAATCCTTTGCAGGGAAGTAATATGCTGCAGATTTGGGTGTTCAGTATCTTTTAAATAATGAAGAATAGCACCAGATGCAATGATACCTTCTTTAAGACCTTCTACGCCAAATCCTTTTAAACTATGTGTGCCAAAATGTTTAAGCAAACTTTCCTGTGCGTATACTTCTGCAAAAATCCATTCATCGAGTGTATATGTGAAAAATGAATTGCCAAAATATTCCTTGAATAATTTCTGTTTGTTTCTTTGGAAAATAACTTCGGCAGGTTGCAGGCTTTGTAATAATTTATCACAGTATTCTTTATCGCCTTCGGCAATAAAAAATTCGCCAGTAGAAATATCTAAAAAAGCGATACCAATTTTATCCTCTGCAAAATGGAGGGCTGCCAAAAAATTATTACTGTTATGTTCCAGCATTTTATCACTGGTTGCCACTCCTGGTGTTACCAGTTCTGTTACACCTCGTTTTACAATTCCTTTGGCTGTTTTAGGGTCTTCTAGTTGGTCGCAAATGGCCACCCGATATCCTGCTTTTACCAGTTTATGCAGGTAAGTATCCAGTGCGTGATGCGGAAAGCCTGCCAGCTCAGATGCGTCAGGATTGCCATTGTTTCTTTTTGTGAGGGTAATTCCCAATACGGCGGCAGTGGTTATTGCATCCTGTCCGAATGTTTCGTAAAAATCTCCTACCCTAAAAAGCAGGATTGCATCAGGGTATTTAGCCTTGATGGCATTGTGTTGAATCATTAAAGGAGTATCGCCAGCCGCTTTTGCCATAGTGGGCAAAAATAGGATTTGATTTATGATTTATGATGGATGATTTGTGATTTTCTTCAGTTAGGCTATTACTAAAGCGAATGGGGCTTCTTTAAGTCATATACAAGAAATGGCATATTGCTTAAACTTTGTTTCTTTTGCTTCTTCAAAATCTCTTTTTCGGCCATGGACAACCATCATAAAAGCAGGGAGAACTGCGAAGGGTCATAACTTTCCCTTTGGGAAAGGGCAATATCTCTTTCATTCAAGTAAATAAAATTACAGGTTAGGTAAAAAAATATTCAAAAGTGGAGTGGACTTGAAGAGTAGAATTATGGTTTATTAACTGTAATAATGCATCAAACTTCTATTTATTTAGATAGCGGCCTCATATTAACAGTACATTAGATTTTTAGTATTTAAACGTCTGATTAATAAAATGGTCTATTACGTATCTTTGCAACTTCAAAAAAAGAGCTTAGTTATAAAAATATAATATGAAAAAATTACTCTCAGGATTATTTTTACTTACAATGCTATTTTCAGCAATTAATGCACAGGTTCCTAAAGGAATCGGGACCAGCGATCCTGAAGCTAAAAAGGTATTGGATGGGGTGAGCAATAAGTTTAAAACTTATAAAACGGTTCAGGCTAAATTTTCATTAAAAGTAGAAAATGCGGCAGGCAAAAACCTTGGGGTTAAAACAGGGACCGTTTATATGAAAGGCAGCAAATACCGAATCAGTGTTACCGGTCAGGAAATATTTTCAGATGGTAGTACTATTTGGACTTTCGATAAAGCTGATAACTCCGTAACTATTTCAAAACTGGACCCATCAGCCAATTCATTAACACCCCAAAAATTATTTAGTAATTTTTATGACAAGGATTTTCTATACAAACTCAATGGGGATGTGAAGTTGAATGGTAAAAGCCTTAAAGAAATAGAATTAACACCTATTGATAAAACAAAGCCATTTTTTAAGGTATTGGTTTATATAGATAAGAGTTCTATTAATACTACTAAAATATTTGAGAAAAACGGGAATCGATATACCTATAGCACCAATGCTTTAACTCCTAATACTGTTATCGCTGATGCGATGTTTGTATTTGATGCCAAAAAATATCCCGGAGTAGACATTGTGGATTTGAGATAAATTTAAATTAAAAAGGTTCGGCATAAAAAATCCCCAATATTGTTTTGGGGATTTTTGTTATGCTATAGTTTGTTTAATTACCCCAACGAAAAGTTGTTACCGGCAATCCTGCAAGATCTATTACTCTATCTACTACAGTTAAGGCAAGTTCTTCTATTGTTGTAGGTTTACTGTAAAAGGATGGCGTTGCTGGGCATATGATACCACCGGCCAGCGTTATCGTTTCCATATTGCGGATGTGAACCAAATTATAGGGTGTTTCTCTTGCCACACAGATAAGTTTTCTTCTTTCTTTTAAGGTTACATCTGCGGCCCTGGTTATAAGATCGTTTGAAATACCGGCGGCGATTCTTCCCAGTGTTCCCATACTACATGGAATGATGATCATCGTATTGTATTGACCTGATCCGGATGCAAAAGGGGCATTAAAGTCGTTTTTGGGATAAGTTTTTATATTCAGGTTTGAATAATCTTCATTATCCAATTCTGTTTTCCAAACCTCTTTTGCATTTTCTGTCATTACCAGCGATAGTTCACTGATATGTTCTTTCATTTGCGATAGTTTTGTTAATAAGAGCTTTGCATAGATAGAACCACTTGCTCCGGTAACTGCTACTACAATTTTTTGCATTATTTTTCCGTTTATATTCGTCTAAGCTACAAAACAAATAAAGGATGCAAAAGGTTAAAATTATTTTTGGTTTAAGTATTGTTGCGTTGATGGCCTTGTCCTTCATCTCAAAGCCTAAAGAACAGATAAACTGGATAAGTTTTGAAGAATTACAAGAGCAGTATATCAAAAATCCCAAACCTGTATTCATCGACCTATATACAGACTGGTGTGGATGGTGCAAAGAGATGGACAGGACGACTTATAAAAATCAAAAAGTTGTTGCATATATCAATGAGCATTATTATGCCGTAAAGTATAATGCTGAATCAAAAACAGCCGTACTATTTAATAATAAAACTTACCAATACAACCAAAGGTATAAAACCAATGATTTGGCCGTTTTTCTAAGCTCAGGGCAGTTGGAATATCCGAATTCAATATTTTTATCATCGATAGATGCGAAGCCTGCTCCGTTGACCGGATACATGAAACCAAAAGAAATAGAGGCGCCTCTGAAATATTTTGCAGAGCGAAAAAATGAGGAAGAAAGTTTTATAGAGTTTAATAAAAAAATGAAAAGCGAATGGTAGTATTTTGAATTAATCCTTTTCTTAAAATTTTGCAGCAAGAACGTTAAAAAAATATTTATGGATGGTTTTTAATCCATGTTATAAGATCGTCTATTACTTCCTGCCTGTTTATTTCATTCATCATTTCATGCCTGCCGCCTTTGTAAAGGTTATAGGAAATATCTTTTACGCCTGCCGCTTTCCATTTATTAATTAACGTTAAAAATCCTTTACCAAAAAGGCCTACGGGATCATTATCTCCTGAAAATGCATATACAGGTATTTGAGCAGGGATATTTTTTATGTTCTCCTTTTTAAAAGCATCTTTAATTCCATTAAAAAAATAATAGAAAAACGATGCGCTGCAAATAAAGCCACATTGCGGATCTGCGATATATTTATCTACAGCTTCATTGTTGCGGCTTAACCAATCATAATTTGTCCTGTTTGGTTTAAAGGACGAATTGAATTTGCCAAAAGATAATTTGTTTAACAGGTTGCTTCTGAGGCTGGAGCCCATCATTTTCATTTGCAGCCATGCAATGGCGATGCCTGCGTTCATCAACGGGTCTGATTTTCCATTGCTTGCAGAAAGGATCAGTCCATCTATATCTTTACCATGTATTTGAAAATAACGTTGACATATAAACGAACCCATGCTATGTCCTGCTAAAAATATTTTTTTGCCAGGATATTTATTTCTTAAAAAAGCAATCAGCAGGCTTATATCCTCTACCTGTTTGTTAAACCAATCATCTTCTACCATACCTTGATCTGTTACTGCAGCCACGGCTTTGCCATGTCCCCTTTGATCATGCGCATATAGGGCAATATTGTTTTTTGTAAAAAAAGAAGCAATCTCGGCATATCGTTCTGCATATTCTGCCATACCGTGTGCTATATGTAAAACTGCATCCGGTTCTGAAAAAGGCAACCACTCATAAACAGGCATTTGATGACCATCAGCGCAGGTAATAAAGCAGGATTTGTGTTGCATAAGTCTGGAAAGAATTGTTTAGTGTTTTGCTTTTTCTTCGGGTACTAATTTAAAACTTGTGGCAACAAAACGATTGTTTATAATACTGCCGGAAACGGTTGCTTTCCTGATTTTATTACAAAAGCCATCTTCGGCATGGGCGTCTCCATGGTCATCTATTTTACTGCCATCCACAAAATATGCTTTGCCATTTATCCGGACAGCGAGGCTGCAGCCTTCACCCTTTAATTTAAATTTGCATTGGCCGCAGGCAGTTTCTACATTTAGAATTGTATCTGTTGTTGTTGGCGCACTTACCAACACTTGTGCATTTGTTGTATTTGCAGCTATAAATAATAGAAGTGCTAATAAAAATGATTTCATCTTTTTTTATTTAAATGTAACAATGTTATTTCAAAAAAAACATAAAAAAATCCCATTGGTTAGCGAGCCAATGGGATTTATATTTTTAGTTAAATATTAAATGAAACTTCTTTCTGCCATATCAGGTATGTCGGCAGCTTTGTAAGCTCCTGCATCCAGTTTCTTTTTGGTTGCTTCAAAAGCCTTTAATGTCTTATCAATATCTGCATCACTATGCGATGCAGTAGGGATTAGTCTGTAAATGATATCGCCTTTTGGTATAACCGGGTAAACTACAATAGAGCAAAAGATACCATAGTTTTCTCTCAGGTCCATTACCATTTGAGTAGCTTCCGGCACATCACCTTTCATATAGATAGGAGTAACAGGGCTATTGGTATCACCAATATCAAACCCTCTTTCTTTTAATCCACTTTGTAAACGGTTGACGTTGTACCACAATTTTTCTCTTAATTCGGGCATGGTTTTTATCATTTCCATGCGTTTTAGCATACCTTCTACTACTAATAGGGGAACACTTTTTGCAAATATTTGTGAGCGAACATTGTAACGTAAAAATTTAAGAACTGCTTTAGGCCCACAAATAAATCCACCAAGACTACCAAGGCTTTTTACCATGGAAGAAAAGTACAGGTCAATTCCATCCTGGCAACCCTGTGCTTCATCAGCACCGGCGCCTGTTGCACCCATATATCCAAAACCATGTGCATCATCTATTAATATTCTGAATTCAAATTTTTGTTTAAGCGCCACAATTTCTTTTAGAATACCCTGTTCGCCATCCATTCCAAAAACACCTTCCGTGATTACTAAAATACCACCACCATTTTTGGCAGCCAATTCTGTAGCTCTTTGTAATTGTTTTTCGCAATCTTCAATATCGTTGTGTTTAAAAGCATAGCGGTGACCCATGTGCAGGCGAACACCGTCTACAATACAAGCGTGGGCTTCTGCATCATATACAATCACATCCCGACGGTTTACCAATGCATCAATACAACTCATGATACCCTGGTATCCAAAGTTTAACAACATTGTATCTTCTCTGCCTACAAATTCGCTGATTACTTTTTCTAGTTCTTCATGTTTAGTGGTATTGCCACTCATCATTCTTGCTCCCATCGGGTTGCCCATGCCATATTTGGCAGCAGCTTCCGCATCTATTTTTCTTACTTCCGGATGATTGACCAACCCCAGGTAGTCATTTAAACTCCACACCAGAACGTCTTTGCCTCTAAATTTCATGTGTGGGCCTAATTCACCTTCTAATTTTGGGAATGCAAAATAACCGTGGGCTCTGTCCATATGTTGTCCAAGCGGGCCACCATCTTTCACTAGTTTTTCAAAAACGTCCATTTTTT
>CANNJE010000097.1 GCA_947504605.1 Chitinophagaceae bacterium | reverse complement strand
AGTGAAATAGTAAAACTAGCAGGCGGGGTACCACATTTGGTAAAAACAAGTATTGAGAGCGGATATAAAATAACCCCTGAGCAGTTGGATGCTGCAATCACAGAGAAAACAACCCTTTTTATGTTTTCGTCTCCATGTAATCCTTCCGGAACCGTTTATACAAAAGACGAACTGGCAGGATTGGTGAAAATATTTGAAAAACATCCGCATGTTTATATCATGAGCGATGAGATATATGAGCATATTGTTTTTGAAGGAAAACATGAAAGTATTGCTCAGTTTGAATCTGTAAAAGAAAGAGTCATTATCATTAATGGTTTGAGTAAAGGTTTTGCAATGACCGGCTGGCGTTTAGGATATATTGCAGCACCGCTGGTTGTGGCAAAAGCTGCCGATAAATTGCAGGGACAGTTTACAAGTGCAACTTGCTCCATTGCGCAAAGGGCTGCTATTACTGCCCTTACCGGCGATCTGAGACCTACCCACGAAATGGTGGAAGAGTTTAAGAAACGCAGAAAAAAAGTATTGGAACTCATCAGTCAAATTCCGGGAGTCGTTTGCAGCGAACCTGCCGGAGCGTTTTATGTTTTTCCGGATGTACATGCTTTTTTTGGAAAGAAAACACCCACAGGAGAACTTATTAGCGATGCAGATGAATTGTGTATGTACCTGTTAAATGATGCACACGTTTCCAGCGTTAGCGGTAAAGCTTTTGGCGAACCCAACTGTATCAGAATTTCATTTGCCAATAGTGTAGAGAATCTTGAGAAAGGATTCGGAAAAATTAAAAACGCTTTAGAAGGACTCGTATAATTAATAGTAATGCAAGGTAGCTAAGACGCAAGGGTAGCATCAGTTTATATTTCTGATGAAAAAAAAACTCAGCGACTTAGCGCCTCTGCCGTTAATCTTTCGTGTAAAGCAATTACCTGTGGTATCAAAAGTTGCTGCTCATCGTTGTAAAGGATATAATCGCAACGTTTCATTTTTTCTTCTTCATTCATTTGTTTGGCCATCCTTGCTTCTACGGCTTCTGGGCTGATATTATCCCGCTGCATGGCTCTTTGTAACCGCAGTTCATAAGGAGCACTTATTCCAATCACTTTGTCAAGATGTTTCCATACATCCGTTTCGAAAATAAGGGCAGCTTCTTTTATGGCATAAGGGGTATTTTTTTGTAGCATCCAATTATTTGCATCATCAATGGTAAGGGGATGTACCAAGGAATTTAACAATGTCCTTTTTTCATCATTGTTAAAAATGACTTCTGCAAGATAGGGGCGATTTAATTGTCCGTTGATATAGGATTCTTCACCAAAATGTTGGATGATTTGTTGTTGTAAAACCGGGTTTTCATTCATGATTCTTTTCGCTGCATCATCAGAATAATACACAGGTATGCCCAGGGTTTCAAATATATGGGCTACAGTAGTTTTGCCGCTGCCTATACCTCCTGTTAAACCTATTCGTAAAATCATAAGTTAAAAGTCAAAAGTCAAAAGTCAAAAGTCAAAAGTCAAAAGTCAAAAGTCAAAAGTCAAAAGTCAAAAGTCAAAAGTCAAAAGTCAAAAGTCAAAAGTCAAAAGTCAAAAAAAATCCGGAGCCTAAGTTAAACTTATGATCCGGATTTTTAGAATTTAGTGTTGGTATTATTTTTTTTCTTCTGCAGCAGGCTTGTTCAAAGCAGCGCTCCATTCCATGCTGATCGCACTTTTTTCGATTTTGATATAACTGCCAGGACTTGTTTCAAGCATAACAGTATTATCATCATTTACTTTATTGATCGTACCATGAATACCAGCAATCGTTACAATTTTGTCTCCCTTTTGCATGTCATTGATATACTGTTTTTGTTGTTTTGCTTTTTTTGCCTGTGGGCGAATCATAAAGAAATAGAAAACAACAATCATTAGACCCATTAAAATAAGGGTGCTGGTACTGCTTCCTTTACCTTGTGGATCTGTCATTAAAAAGATACTTAATAGTTGCATTTGTGTTTGTTTTTTTGTTGTGTTTAAACAACGGGTTATCTATAAAATAATTATTTTGCTTTTGGGGTCACTTCACCTTTTAAAAGTAATTCAGGAAAAGCAGGGGTTGCATTAGAAAGAATGTTGACTGTTTTATGAGCAGCACCGGCTCTTCCTTCGCTGTTGAATTTTACTTTTATAAAACCTGTTTCTCCCGGTTTAACAGGGGCTTCCGGTTTTTCGGGCACCGTACAACCGCAACTTGCCGAAGCATTGGTTACAATAAGTGGATTGTTACCGGTGTTTTTAAAACGAAAACTAAATTCAACAATTTCACCTTCGGCTACTTTGCCAAAATCGTACACACTGTCTATCATTTGAACAGTAGTAGGAGGGGCCACAGGAACATCTGTTTTGTTCTCCCCGGGTTTGCCATTGTTGCCAATTTTATCCTTGCTGCGAACATCACAACCAATGATTGAAAGTAGGATTACTCCTGAAACTATAAAAGCTTTTAGCATTTTGTAAAGATTTATAAAGTACTGTTTTTAAAATTTTTCTTCTCAATTTTATTTTCAGCCATCAACTCTTTATGAATATTGTCCAGCAGTCCATTTACAAACTGACCGCTTTGTACTGTGCTGTAATCTTTTGCAAGATCAATGTATTCGTTGATGGTTACTTTGGTAGGGATGGTGTCAAAATATAAAAATTCGCATACGCCCATTCTCAAAATGATAAGATCCAATGCGGCAATTCTATCTGCATCCCAATTGTTGAGTTTTGGTTTAATTAGTTGCAAGGTATATTCTTCCTTTTCCAGGACGGTATCCAGCAGTTTTTTGGCAAAATCCCATTTCTCTTTGCTTAAAATATCATGAAAGCTCTGTTGGCCGGGCCTGTTTAGAAAATTTAAAACCAGTGTCTGCATCATTTCTCCATCATCATCCCAGTTAATAAAATGTTCCTCAACATGGGAAATGAAGTTTTCATTAGGCAGCATCAGGTTGCAGAAAATGAAGTCTAGCATCTTCTTTTCACTCTTTTTTTCTCTGGCTTGGTCTTCTATATATTCAATGTATTCAGGACTAATAACCAGTTGCTGGTAGATCTTTTTTACCAATTCAGCATCCAGTAAATGGGATAATTTATAACTGCTTACACTGCTTTTAAAACTAATATCTTCCAGTATTTTCCATAGTATTTCGTTGCCCGAAATTTTGGTATTAATGGAAAGGTCGCCTTCGGTAGGTAAATATTTACTGGCTTTTTGTAAAGCATCTTTTTCAGCAAAACGGGCTACTTCTGTAATGAAATAAACTAAATAAGTAAATAATTGGGTGCTTTGGTCTATTTTTTTAGTGAGTATGTTCTGTGGTTCCCCGGGTTTTGCATCGCCGCTCACACTGTCCAATGTGTATAAGGTCTGCATCACTTTTACCCGAATATTTCTTCTGCTTATCATTACTAAAGAACTTTTAATTGAGTTGGCAAAATTAGGGTTTTATATTTTTTTAAGGCAGTATTCGTGTTATAATTATTCATTTGTGCAAAAATGTCCTACATGATTGTTAAATAACTGACAATCGTGTAAGGAATCTGCCAACTATTCTTTTAAAATGCTTTGGTATGAATTTAGCCTACTTTCGCATGCCCAAAGGGGTTATAACATTTTTATTAAATCAAAACATAGAATTATGGCAAAAAAGTTAAACATTACTCCATTACACGACAGAGTAATTGTGCAACCTGCTGCGGCTGAACAAAAAACTGCCGGAGGTATCATTATACCAGACACTGCAAAAGAAAAACCACAACGTGGTACTGTATTAGCGGCTGGTCCTGGTAAAAAAGACGAACCTGTTACTGTAAAAGCAGGCGATACTGTTTTATATGGTAAATATGCCGGCACTGAAATTTCTGTTGATGGTAAAGATTACCTAATCATGAGAGAAAGTGATATTTTGGCGATCGTTTAATCAGCCAGTTAGTTATTAGGATAATTGGCCAAAACGGCAGGATTATCGTTTTATCAAATTTTCAAATTTTCAAATCGTATTTATTATGTCTAAAATGATCTACTTCGATATCGAAGCAAGAAATAAAATGAAAAAAGGCGTGGACACTTTGGCCAACGCTGTAAAAGTAACTTTAGGACCGAAAGGCCGTAATGTAGTTATTGAGAAAAAATTCGGGGCTCCAATTGTAACCAAAGATGGCGTAACGGTAGCAAAAGAAATTGAACTGGAAGATCCTATTGAAAATATGGGTGCTCAAATGGTGAAAGAAGTGGCTAGCAAAACCGCAGATATTGCAGGTGATGGTACTACTACTGCAACTGTATTGGCGCAGTCAATTATCAGCGAAGGTTTGAAAATGGTTGCTGCAGGTGCAAATCCAATGGATTTGAAACGTGGCATCGATAAAGCTGTTAGCTTGGTTGTAGAGAATCTTAGAAGTCAGTCTCAAACTGTTGGAAACGACAGCAAAAAAATTCAGCAGGTAGCTACTATCTCTGCCAACAATGACGAAACTATCGGAAAATTAATCGCCGAAGCTTTTGTAAAAGTGGGTAAAGAAGGTGTTATTACTGTTGAAGAAGCAAAAGGAACAGATACTACTGTTGATATCGTAGAAGGGATGCAGTTTGATCGTGGTTATGTTTCTCCTTACTTCGTTACCAACAGCGAAAAAATGCAAACAGAATTGCAGAATCCATACATCCTTATTTATGATAAGAAAGTATCTGCAATGAAAGATATTCTTCATATTCTTGAGAAAGTTGCTCAAAGCGGTCGTCCGTTATTAATCATTGCGGAAGATTTGGAAGGAGAAGCATTGGCAACATTGGTTGTAAACAAATTGCGTGGCACTATTAAAGTAGCAGCCGTAAAAGCTCCTGGCTTTGGTGATCGTAGAAAAGAAATGCTGACTGATATTGCAATTTTAACTGCAGGTATCGTAGTAAGCGAAGAGCAAGGTTACAATCTTGAGAATGTTGATTTGACTTATTTAGGTCAGGCAGCTTCTGTAACGATTGATAAAGACAATACGACCATCGTTGGTGGTAAAGGTTCTAAAAAAGATATTACTTCTAGAGTAAATCAAATAAAAGCGCAGGTAGAAAATACGACTTCAGATTACGATAAAGAAAAATTACAGGAACGTCTTGCTAAACTAGCAGGTGGTGTAGCTGTACTTTACGTTGGTGCTGCAACAGAAGTAGAAATGAAAGAAAAGAAAGATCGTGTGGATGATGCACTTCATGCTACCCGTGCTGCAGTTGAAGAAGGAATCGTACCGGGCGGTGGTGTTGCTTATATCCGTGCAATTGCTAGTCTTGAGCCTAAAGTAAGAGGTCAGATTGCAGATGAGCAAACAGGTATGGCAATTGTTCGCCGTGCTTTGGAAGAGCCAATTCGTTGTCTTACTTCAAATGCTGGTATCGATGGTTCTATCGTGGTACAAAAAATTAAAGAAGGTAAAGGTGATTTCGGTTTTAATGCAAGAACCGAAGTTTACGAAAACCTATTTAAAGCAGGTGTAATCGATCCAACTAAAGTGAGCCGTGTTGCTTTGGAAAATGCAGCTTCAATTGCAGGTATGTTGTTAACTACCGAATGTGTGATTGCTGACAAACCAAAAGACGAAGCGCCTCATAGCCATGGTGCTCCTGATATGGGTGGAATGGGATACTAATAAAAAAAAATAAAGTATAAATGGTCCCCGTTGCAGAAGCAGCGGGGATTTTTATTTTTAGAGTATCACAGTTCTTTCCATTATTTTTCTTTTATTTGAATATTCTTTAACCAAAATATCTCAATATCATGGCACTTTTTCTAATTCTTTATTTAGGATTTATTGTTTTTATCATCGCATCTTTCTGGAAAACATTCGAGAAGGCATCGCAACCGGGATGGGCGGCAATCGTTCCATTTTATAATTATTATATTATGGCTAAAATTGGCGGAGTGAAAAACTGGTGGTTAGTCTTTATTCCATTGGTAAACATTTACATCATTTTTGTAATCATGATTGCAATTGCAAAATCCTTTGGTAAGAGCACCGGATTTGGGATTGGTCTTATATTTTTAGGCTTCATATTTTTTCCTATACTTGGATTCGGAGATGCAACTTACAAAGGTCCGGGTGGAATGGATGAAATGAGCGAAGATATAGATGCTATTGGATCTTAATAAATTATTAAAATAAATAAATAAATAAATAACCCTTGTTACTCTTGTGCAGGGGTTCTTTTTTTATCCTTAGAAGTTATTTGTATATAAAGCTGTTTGTAATTTTATATACGTTGCTGGTTCATTTAATTAGATTTGACTTATTGTATGAATTACTATTTCTCTTATATTCGTACTTCACCTAAACCAACATGAATATGAATGCATTCGATTATTTTGTGAAAGTTTTAAAAAATTATGTAAATTTTGATGGCAGGGCCAGAAGGAGTGAATACTGGTATTATACTTTGATACTTACTTTAATCAGTATTGTTTTAACCTTTGTTGACCTTTCTATAGGTTCTGATGAAGGAATTTTAGGTACGATTTTTAGTCTGGGAACTATTTTGCCCTCCATTGCAGTTGGGGTTAGACGTATGCATGATGTTGGTAAAAGCGGGTGGTTTATTTTAATACCTATTTATAATTTGGTACTTGCATGTACAAATGGCGATACGGGTACAAATGCATATGGTGCTGATCCCAAAGGTGATCCATTGGATGATGAAATTGATGCAATAGGCACAAATCAATAAATAACTTCTTTACATATTAAATCTTGCAACAAAACTTGCAAGATTTTTTTTGACCTTTATTTTTCAAAAGAATCAATCTTTATTTTGTTGATTTAGAATAAAACCTTTTACAATTAAATATTGCGCCAAACAATAGGTAATCATTATGGAAGCGGGGAAATACAATGGGCTATGAAATTTATTAATAGCAAGTAGGCTGTCTGATAATACAAAAAAGAGGGCACCTGCAATAAATAATTTACCTGCAGTGGCTCCAGCGCTGTAATAAATATGAATAGAAGCCAATAGCATACTCATGATTACGGTCGCATAGATGATGACCGGTAATTTTAAAGCACCGAGTGTTGGAAACAATACATATAGCAGTAGTAAGCCGTATAATATTACTAATGGGCCAGTGTAAACAGCTGTTTTGAGCAGCGAAGCTTTTTTTGGTTTTATGGATAAAAAATAAACAATGTATAAAACATGCGTGAGAAAAAAACTTACAAGGCCTGGAATAAATAATGTGGGGTTTTTATTCTCAAAAAGTAAAAATACATCCCCGGCTAAAGAAAAGAATAATGCAAAAAGAATAATATTCCGGCTTTGAGAAGAAGGCGTGCTCACATAAACCAACGCCATTAAAACAGGCAATAATAATGGTTTTGTGAAAATGGATAAAAGCTCATTTTGGTAAAAACCGGCGCCAATATAAATCAGCATAATTATAAAAAAGAGCGGTGCCGCAGTGCGTTTTACAAATGCTGTCATTAATGTTGGTTTTACAATTCTATGTATGGTTTTCCACCAAAAAAGATTCGCAGAGAATCTTTTGCTCTTAACGTATCAGAGAGTGGGGTAGTGAAGGACATTTTTAATTGATAGGTTACAGAATCTTTTGTTGTAACTATTAATTTGTGACCATATTTACTGAGGCGCTCAAATGCCTTGTTGGCTGCTTCTTTGCTAGGATAATTTTTGATTACAATTTTAAAAGTTGAACTGTCAACTATAGGATTTACGCCAAGCGTAGTATCTTTTTGAAGTATAGCAGTCGTATCCATCGTATTTTCTAAACTGTCTGCAGCAGGAATAATCAATTCGGTCTGTTCTGCAGGAGTATCACTGTTTTTTAATACAAAGAAATAATAAAGTGCTCCGGCAGTAATCAAAAGGAATATAGCAATTGCCAAAAGCATGATGCCTTTTCCGGAAGAAGGTTCTTTTGCCGGGGTACTAAATGATATTTCATCCTGAACATTTTCTTTAATTGTAACAGGGTTACTGGTCATTTTCGGATTTACATTTTGCCCTTGTTCAAATTCATAACTGCCCTGTTGATTTTTTTGAAGCGTTCCTATTCCTTCAATAATCATCGGTTTGCCTATATTAAGAAACTGCCTTGATAAAAGGCTGTATGATTCCAGATCAGCACTGGCAAGCGGCCTTATTTTGCGGCTTTGATCTACTATATAATCTATAAGCCCATCGTCTTTTAATTCTTTTGCATTAAACTCAAATTGAATAGCATTTTCTGGAAGTGCCGTTTCTTTTTCATTTTCTGCCGGAATGATAACATCTGGTGAAATAGTAAATGTTCCGATATCCTGTATAGATACTTTTTTATTGCTGTATAAGTATTGAACGATCAGTTGCTCTAATTTCATCGGGAATTTTTATATACAACAAACCTACCTATAAATAAGAATATAGCCAAGCAAACCATCCATTTCATTATTTTTGCAGCATGTTAACCGAAAAAGAGCTTTCCTTTATTAAATACTGGGAAACATACCGTGACTCGCATAACCGTTTTTCGAGTAAACTCCTCAGGGGACTGCCGATGGCCATGATGTTTGGCTTACCAATTATATTATTTATTTTATCTGTTTACCTTTATTTTCCTGAATGGTATACAAAAATATCTAATACAACATCAGGGTCATTTGTAACAATTGTAATAGCCGTCATCATTGCTATCCTTTTTTTCTCTTATTTTCGCATGCATTTTAAGTGGGAAATGAATGATCAGTTGTACAAAGAATTAATCTACAAACAAAAAAAGGCTCAAGCAGCAAATCAATAAAAATATAACTCTTACTACAAACAAAAAAACAGTGAAAAAAATCTTTATGTTAATGGTGGTTATGCCACTTATCTTTTCTTCCTGCAAAAAGAAAGATATTTGTCCATATTCAGAATCAGGTGCGTCTGCCACAGCAGCAGAAAGAACTTACCTTCAAACTTATTTATCCACCAACAGCATTCCAGCTGTGGAACATACTAGTGGTGTATATTATAATATAACGACAGCGGGCAGCGGAAGTACCCCATCTATCTGTTCAAATATTACAGCTAAATATACTGGCTCATTGATACCTACAGGTACCATTTTTGATTCCACACCTGCAGGTTCTTCTGGAGCAAGTTTTACTTTAGGACAATTAATTGTTGGATGGCAAAAAGTATTGCCGCTGATAAAAAACACGGGTAAGATTACTTTATATATTCCACCTTCATTAGGTTACGGGCAGCAAAATATAAGGGATAATGCACAAAATATTTTGATACCCGGTAATTCATACCTGAAATTTGAGATTGAACTGGTGAATGTTCAATAATATGCTTTATAAAAATTAAGTTTGGGCTTTGAATTTTCAAAGCCCTTTTTATTTAAAATCAATTATTGTGAGCCACGAAGCAATTTCTGTATTTGATATGTTTAAAATTGGAGTAGGTCCCAGCAGCAGCCATACCCTTGGTCCATGGCGGGCTGCTCAATATTTTACACAGTCTCTGGATAAAAAAAATATTTTAAATGAAGTAACCGGGATTGAAGTATTGCTTTATGGTTCACTCGCTAAAACAGGAATAGGACATGGTACAGATATAGCAGTTCAACTGGGACTAAGTGGGGATGATCCTGTGAGTTTTGATGTTAACAATATTGCCCCTAAAATGAATGACATCAAGGCAATGAAAAAATTGATGCTTGGGGGTCATCATGAAATAGATTTTGATCCTGCAGAAGACATAGAGTTTTTATATTCAGAATCACTGCCTTTCCATCCTAATGCATTAACTTTTTTGGTTCAATTAAACAATGGCGACCGAATTGCCGAAACCTACTATTCGGTGGGAGGTGGTTTTGTACAACAGGAGGGGCAGTTAAATACGGGTACCGCTTCGGTAGAGCTTCCTTTTCCAATCAATACGGCAGATGAACTGCTGCACTGGTGCAGAAAAACAGGTTTGTCTATTTATGAAGTAGTAATGGAAAATGAAGGGGCATGGCGAAGGGAGGAAGAAACAAAAGCCGGCTTGCTCAATATTTGGCGGGTAATGAAGGAATGTATGTACAGAGGCTGTTTTACAGAAGGTTATTTGCCTGGAGGGTTACAGGTAAAAAGAAGGGCTGCTGCTTTAAATAAAAAATTACTGAATAACAATGTTTACCCAGACTATAAAACTTGGGCACAAGCCATTAAAGAGGGGGGTAATTCATTTTCTTATATCCTAGACTGGGTAAGTTGTTTTGCCTTGGCAGTAAATGAAGAGAATGCTTCTTTTGGCCGAGTAGTTACCGCTCCCACAAATGGTGCTGCGGGTGTGATACCCGCCGTTCTTCAATATTATATTTGTTTTTGCGATGGGGATAGTGAAGATAAAATACTGCAGTTTTTAGCAACGGCTTCTGAAGTGGGCAGTATATTTAAAAAAGGGGCAACCATTTCTGCTGCAATGGGTGGATGTCAGGCAGAAATAGGCGTAAGTAGCGCCATGGCTGCAGCTGCTTTAACCGAATGTATGGGTGGAACCCAGCGGCAGGCATTGATGGCGGCAGAAATTGCTATGGAGCATCACCTTGGTCTTACTTGTGACCCTATTGGAGGTTTGGTGCAGATTCCTTGTATTGAACGCAACAGCATGGGCGCTATTAAAGCCATAACTGCAAGTCAGCTGGCAATGCAAAGTGCACCCGATTTTGCTAAAGTAAGTCTGGATGCTGTTATTAAAACGATGTGGGATACTGCAATGGACATGAACAGTAAGTACAAAGAAACCTCTGATGGTGGATTGGCCGTCAATATTCCGATTAGTTTGAGCGAATGTTAGAAGAATCATTGTGTAAGATAGAACGCGGATAACGCTGATTAAACGGATTAAACGGATTTTCGCAGATAAAAGAGTTTGAGAAATTCAAATACACTTCAATCCAAAAAACCTTTGAACCCTTGAACCTTTGAACCCTTTTATATCCGTGTTCCTATCATCGCCATTCCTCTAAAAGCACTATTAATTTAAAGTATTTTATTTTAGCTTATTAGTTATTCGTAAGTTTACGTT
>CANNJE010000096.1 GCA_947504605.1 Chitinophagaceae bacterium | reverse complement strand
ATCCCGAACAGAGAAGTTAAGCCCCTCATGGCCGATGGTACTGCACAAAAATGTGGGAGAGTAGGTAGCCGCCATATTTATTTTAAAACCCTTCAAGTTTACTTGAAGGGTTTTTTTATGCGCATAACCGATCTGTTTACAAATATTATTGCTATAAATATCTTTTATATACTATTAAAGGATAAGTAACAATCAATTGGATATATTTTATTCAAGCTGTCCGATCATGGATAAGCAAAAAAAATCCTTTCAATTTATTGAAAGGATTTTTTTGAGTGAATATTGTAATCGAAATTAATAATCTCTGTTACCACCACCACCACCATAACCACCACCGCCGCTGCGATTTCCGCCGCCGCCGTATCCACCGCCGCCGCTACGGTTACCACCGCCGCCACCGCCGTATCCACCGCGACTTCCGCCACCGCTACCGCCGCGACTTCCACCACCACCACCAAAACCACCAGTACTACGTTTTTTGTAGCCACCTTCTCCTTCCGGACGTGGTTGTGATTCATTAACGATTAATTTGCGACCCTGTACATCAGTTTCGTTAAGATTTGCGATTGCTGTTTTCGCAGCTTCATCATCTTCCATTTCAACAAAACCAAACCCTTTACTGCGGCCGTTCATTTTGTCTTTTAAGATTTTGGCACTTGATACACTGCCATACTGTGCGAAAAGAGCGTTTAAATCTTCATCAGTCATAGACCAACTAAGATTTCCTACATAAATGTTCATTGTAAAAAACTTTTAAAAAATTAAATAAAAACTATAATGTTATAGTTGGTACAATGAACTGAAAAAGAAAGTTTGAACATAATCAAATCAGCCAACAGTCTAAACTAAAAACATTAAAGCAATACAAATGTAACATATTATTTGAAAAAACCTATTTTTACTTAATTATCATATCCAGCAGGCTTTTATCCCTATTGTAAATATCTTTTCTAAAATTAAGAGATCCGTCTTTTCCTACCCAGGCTGTGAAATAGGCAATAAATACCGGCACCGCTTCTTTTAGGGTAACTGTTCTTTCTTTACCTGCATTCATAGCTTCCTCTATTTTGTTTTCATCCCAATATGGATCATACTTCAGTAAGTAGGAAGCAAGTTTTTTGGCTTCCCCAACTCTTATACAACCATGGCTAAAAGCTCTAATTGTTTCTTTAAAGAGTGATTTTGCAGGGGTGTCGTGCAGGTATATTGAATGACTGTTGGGAAATACAAATTTTACAAGGCCTAAAGAATTGTCTGGCCCAGGTTTTTGACGTATCCTATTTCCATCCCATTCCATATTATGTTTTTTTAGATAATTGCGGTTTCGTTTTAATGCAGGTAAAGTTTCATTCTTCATTATACTAAATGGTATATTCCAATAAGGACTAAACACTATGTATTGAATTTTGCCATTAAAAATGACAGTTCTGTGCTGAGATTTTCCAACGACAACATTCATACTCCACTGAAGACTATCATTTGCTATGGCATGAAGTTTAAATTCTGGAATATTTACTATTAAATAATTTTTACTGATATCCTCCGGAACCCAGCGGCTCCTTTCCATATTTACAAGAATCTGTTCTATTCTTTTTTTTATGGGAATATTCAGTTCTTCAATTTCTTCTTTTTTAAGGATACCTGTTTGATTGAGGCCCATTCTTTTTTGAAAATATTTCACTGCATTTTCCAGCGTTTCATCAAAGTAAATACTTCCATTATCAATGGTCATATCGCCCAATAGAAAAAGCTTTTTCTTAATCTGAGTAATTACTAGCGAACTATCGCCTTTCTTAAACTGGTTTACTTTAGTGAGGATACGAAAAGTATCCAAGGGTTCTAATAGTTTGTATTTTTTTAAATAATCTTTTAATAAATAATACTGTTTATATACAGGAGGATTTTCAAGAACATCCTTTCCTGATAATAAAGAATCTAAAGTTTGTATATAGGATATTTTTTTTCGTGGCAATAGCCATTCCAACGCTAATGATTCTTTTTCTTTGATACCCACCCATACATACCTCGCATATTGTAAATATTGCGCAGTAAGCATAAGTTCTGTAGTAACGAGCGTGCTATCTTTAAAAGAAACCACAGGGTTTTCCATTAGATCACTAAGGGTTTCCTGATAAATTAATTTTGAAACATCCACGCCTTCATCAGAAATATTTTTTATTCTGTTATAGAGGTTTCCGGCCTGCTCAATCATTCCATTATCATCAAACCAGGCATGTGTATAATTCCTGCTTCTGTAAAATTTTTTTAAATCAGCATTTATGTCAGAAAACAAAGGAAAGACTTTGATAAATTTCGGAATTTCTGTACTGTCGAAATAATGTTCAGTTTGGGCACTAAAGATTCCCTTAACCTGAATTGTAGTTATCTCCTTTGTAAGTAAACTGGGTGAATTTTTTTGTGACTTACAAGAAATCAAGGGGTGTAGTAAAATTAATCCCATTGTAATATTTCTAATGAGAGACATACCCTTTTATTTATACTATAAATTTACTAATAAAAGCGCACAAAAAAAACCGCTCATTTAATTGAGCGGTTCAAAAAGTATTAAAAGAAATTACTCACCTGTTACTTCAAATTCAACCTCGGTTTCGTTTCCGTTACCAAAGTCAATCTTAGCTTTATAAGTTCCTAGTTCTTTAACTTCATCAATAATGTGAATGCGACGACGATCGATTTCATAACCTTTTTGTTCTTTAATTGCACGAGCAATTTGAACAGAAGTTACGCTACCAAAAATCTTACCACTGGTTCCGGTTTTAGCACCGATTTTTAAAGCACCATCTACAAGAACTTTAATTACACTGTTTAATTCAGCTAGTAATTTAGCTTCTTTCTTAGCTTGTTGCTTTAATTTTTCTTCCAGTTGTTTTAAATTACTAGGACTTGCCTCTACTGCCAATTTTTGAGGAATAAGGTAGTTACGACCATAACCATTTTTTACAGTTATCAGTTCGTTTGCTCCGCCTAAGTTATTTACATCCTGTATTAGTATTACCTGCATGTTGTTTGCATTTTTACCCAATCTCATTGAAGGACTTTCTTCGCCGCGGCGAATTAGGGTGGTGAAAAATTTTATTTCAAAAGATCTGTTACGTAAGGAAGAATTGCCATTTGACGGGCTTTCTTTACGGCTTCACTCACTTTGCGTTGGAACTTCAAAGAGTTTCCGGTGATACGGCGGGGTAATAATTTACCTTGCTCGTTCAGGAATTTCTTAAGGAAATCTCCATCTTTATAATCGATGTAGCGAATGCCCATCTTTTTAAAGCGGCAATATTTCTTCGGACGCTTTTCAGCTTTAATAGCTGTTAAGTACTTAATTTCATTTGCTTTTGCCATGATTATGCCTCCGCTTTTTCAGTTCCTGAATGTACACCACTTCTCTTTTTAATATTATACTCGACGGCGTATTTATCGAGTACAGTAAACATGTGACGCATTACCGATTCGTCACGCAAAAGTTGAATTTTCAACTTTTCATTGAAGCTGGTTGGCGCAGAATACTCCATAATCCAATAAAGACCAGTGGTCTTTTTGGCTACCGGATAGGCCAGTGATTTTAGTCCCCATGGTTTTGTGTGCGATACTTCGCCGCCGTTATCTTTAACGAGAGCTTCGTATTTTTTCTGAGCGGCTTTAAATTCCTCTTCAGAAAGCACAGGAGTAAAAATCACCATCAATTCGTAGTTGCTCATTTTACCTGTTTTTTGTTATAAAAAATTATTTAATCCGTTCGTTTTAAACGGGTGGCAAAGTTAGGTAAAAAAATGCATAATTGAACAGGATTTCATACAAAATGGCTAATACGTTCTTGCATATAATAACGCATATATTTAATTGTGTAAAACGTTAATAATCAATCCTGTATACTGGGTATTGTAAATGGGCCTTTTCGTAATAACTTGAATTTTTATAAATAAAATCCAGGATTGCACCCGAATTTGCTGCAAATTTCGAATCCCCCTCTTTTTTTACCCGTAATTTTTCGCTCAAACTGCTGTCCTTTTTTAGTATATCTGCTGCTATATCTTCCCAACGGTAATCGCTGTATCCTTCTTTTTGTTGTAATATTCCATCAAAATAGTTCCAGGCAAAAAAACTGTCATCACCGGTAGGTTCTAACATTTCTATCAGGTACCGGTTGGCAGGCTGGTTTAGGTAAACGAGTACATCTCCTTTTAAAAATCGTTGATCCCTGTTTATAATATCCAATTTAACAGCATAATTTTTATGATGTTTTTCATACGCAACGGGATAAGATTTGTAATCTTTTATTTTGTATGCAACAACAGGGATAATGGTATCTTTCGAAAGCAAACTCATTTTTACTTTATTCTCTTTTAGTAAATTTATTACGGCATGCCAACCTTGAGGTATAAGGTAAGCTGTTGGTTTTTTTATTTCATTTGTTGGCAAAAAAGAATAAAAGAACTTAATCTTTTTTGTGTAGGGCGCTGTATGATCATAGACCATTTTATTAAGCCCGGTAGCTTCACTTAAAATATATTTAGTTTGATAACCTTTAAAATTGATTTCTGAAAAGATACTACTGTCCGGAATCCATTTCAACGGATATTGTTTCAGGTTCATCCATTCATCAGTAGCTGCTGCTCTCATTTTTTTAATCTCTTTACTTGCCAATCCTGATTGTTGTATAAAAACCTCCATCAAATCATAGGTAGATTGCACTCTCTCTTTATAAGGTTTAAGCATATGCGTCTCAGGCATAAAAGACAGCGTATTAAACAATGCCGCATAACCGCTTGAATATCGCGGAGGATCCATAAACATTTGCATGCCTTTATCAAAATCGGTGGTTTCAAAATTTACATAGGGAACCATATCCCAACCTTTTAATGACATGCCGTTGTAAAGTTTAGGTTCAAAACTTTCTCTTAACCACTTTCCCAGTGTGGGACCAAGTTTGTTGTATTGGGTGGCAATCAAAGTCATCGTATGTTGAAAATCGGCACCATCACTCACATGATTATCAATCAGGATATCCGGATTTAAGTATTGAAAAATTTCTGTGAAGGATTTGGCTTCTTTACTATCGCATTTTGTAAAATCCCTGTTTAGATCAAGGTTTTGAGCATTTCCCCTGAAGCCATATTCAAGAGGCCCATTCTGATTTGCTCTGGTGTAGGAATTTCTGTTTAAAGATCCCCCAATATTATAAACAGGAATAACAGCAAGCGCTACATTATTGGGAAGGCTTATTTTTTTATTGATGATATCCCTGACCAACATCATACTTGCATCAATACCATCGGGCTCTCCCGGATGAATACCATTATTGATCAGTATGACCACTTTCCCTTGTTTGTGCCATTGTTTAGGATCAAACTTTCCATCAGCACTTACCATTACAAGATGCAAGGGATAGCCTGCATCCGATGCTCCCATTGTTTTTACACTTACTGCGGTAGAAAACCCATCCATTTTTTTGTACCAGTCAATTGCTTCAAAATAGGTGGCTGTCTCTTTTCCTGCTGATTTTTCAAAAGGAGTTATTTGAGTCTGGGCATTAGAAATAAATAATGCTAGTGCTAATATCGCTGTAAGTATAATCCTCATCAATAATTTTTTTTCAATCTACGCAGAATTTTTTCATCTGTGAAGCCAACCATAAAAAAAGCCTCCGTTAATACGGAGGCTTTAAAAATATTTTTTCAGGTTATTTTATAATAACAAATGATTGATTAATGACAGACTGCAGGTCATTGATCTTGATAAAATACCTGCCTGAAGGTAATGAATGAACATTCATATCAATGCTTAGCTGGCCCTTTGCAATTTTTTGTTGCATAACCAATCTGCCCGTTATATCTGTTACTTTAATATTGGTATTGCTAGTAATAGCATCTGTTAATTTAATATTTAATAATCCCATAGTCGGATTTGGGTACACTATGGCATTGGAAAAATTGGAATTTAATTTTACTACAACTGTTTTGCTATTGCGGAAACTGCCATCAATATCAATCATTTTTAGCCTGTAATAAACGATTGCCTGCGATGGAAGATTTTTATCTAGAAAATAATAATTGCCCAGATTTTTCCCTTCAATAGTTCCAATTTTTAAATAATTGTTTCCGTCAATGCTTCTTTCAATTTCGTATAGTTTGAAATTAGTCTCATAAGTAGCATCCCATTTTAGCAATATGGTTTCTTTCTGTTTGGTTGCAGAGAACGCTGTTATTGTAACAGGCACTACGCCAGTACACTGAAAGATTAGAGCTGCATACTCAGGATGATCTACAAAGGGATTTCTGTTGCCTTGACCTGATTGATAATAAATAGCATTGTTGCGATCTATTTCTTTTTGACTTACAGGATCCAGGTTCATCCATTTAAACATGGTTTGAAGATACCAGGTATCGAAAATTTGTAATCTTCTCATCGGTGCATCCGGTTGATCTGAAGTAGTTAAGTAAGCAGCAGCAGCTTCTGGGTTAGCAGACCAATTCTGACCAATGATCTGGTCTTCATAACGGGTAGCCATATATAAATTGATTCTTGCAAGGTCTCCTTTAAAAGCGGTGATGGGTTCAAAGACTGTACCTGTGTATCCGAAGTTATTGCCGGAGCCAAGTTTACTTCCATTATCAATCGAAGTATAACTTGCGGAAGCGACTTCTCCATATGGAAAATTGCTTCTTTTTCCATTTACCCAGCCATCCGTTGGTAAAATATGATGAACATCTGAAACCATTGGTGATAGTGAGTTAAACCAACTTTGAGGAGTCGTATGTTCCCTGTTATAACAATCACCTTCACTGTTGTAACTTCCGCATTGGTTAGTACTATAAATAAAATTATAAGTTTCAGGAACTGCCGGGTTGTTATCATCTGTATAGATATCCCAGATAATATCGGTTGTACCCGGTTTGATATCAGTGTATTGATAAGCATTCGATACACCAGGACTATAAGATAAAGGGGTATAGTTATTTGAAGCAATCGTTTTTAAGGCGGTTTTTAACGGTTGGCAGGTAAGCCCTGTTGCTCCATTGTAAAAGCCTGTTGGAATACCTGTGGCAGTATTGGTTGTGGTAATAGTGCCAGAAAGTACGGTATTATTATAAAATGGCTCCCCGGTGCATTCTGCATTTGCGGCATAGATAAAAAAGTAATAGGGAGTATTTACAGTAAGATTGGTTGCCGTAAAACTGGTTGTATTTCCAAAACTAATAACGGTGCCGTTTCCAAGCACATCTCCAATGGCATATACATCTCCATCAACGGGAGCAACGCTTAACGGATTACTTGTACTAATTAAAACAAGGTAACGATTAGCAGTAGCCGAAGCGGTAAAACTTCCGCCTATAAAATTGTTCGAAGCTGTTAATACAAGTGCGGTGGGAGGGTTTGCCGGCGCTACACATGCAGGAATATTTTGCGTAAGGGTGTTTCCTGTAAGCGGAGTTGTTTGTAGGTAATTGGCGCCGCCACTGCAGTCCTGATCATTTAAAGAAAATATAAAATAATAATAGGTTGTTGAAGGCGCAAGATTGATGTCTGTAAATGTAGTGCCCGAAGTAGCAATAACTACAGTGCCGTTTCCAAGTGTTTGACCATTTGTATAGCTGCTGCCATCAACCGGATTTACAGATAATGTTGCCGATGTGCTTCTTACTACCAAATAAGCATTTGGATTACCGGATGCTGCAGTGAAATTTCCTGTAATGGTTGTTGGTGTGGACGAAAAGTTTAATGCTGTTGGTTGAAACAATGGTTCAGTACAAGCGGGCAAAACAGCGCCGCTGAAGAGGATAGAAAGATCATCAATTCCCAAACCATCATCAGCTCCAGTCGCATTCAAATCGTTCCATCTTATCCAAAAATTTGTACCAGAAGCAATATTTAAACCAGTAATTGTAAAAGATAAATTTAATTTATTTGCACTTATATTGCCATCCAGCGCACCAATTGTTCCAGTACTAATAGGAGCAGTAAAGTCTAGGTTATCTATATCAATCCAAGTTCCATTATTGATTTGTGTAGCATCACTGCTGTATTGAAAATCAAGCCTATCTATTCTACCGGCAGTGCCTAATCTCCACTGTTCACCTGTATAATTTATTAATAATGAGGTTATAGAACTTCCACTGTTATTTGCAAAACTTGCACCGATTGTAGAGTTTACGCTACTTGATTGAATTGTTCCAAAAGATCGGTCTGCATTTGAAGTGCTTCCAAAACTATAAGTATTCCCGCCATTCACTGTACCATTATCAGCAGTATAATTTGTATTAGCACCTGTGCCCGTTTCTAAAAAAATCCATCCTGATGGAGTTGTTGTATTAGCTATTCCCGAAGAAGCCAGCGTGTTAAAGTCTTGACTATAAGGGATGGCTTGATTTATAATACTAATCTGTGCATGAAGATATAATGTTATAAAAAGTAAATGTAGGATAAGGGCGAATTTTTTAAGCATATTATTGATTTTTAGTCTATTATGAGTCTGTAATAGAAAATTTATTTCTCAAACAACAAAGCCCATCAATACTTGGTTGACGGGCTTTGTAATATATTTAGTGGAATTAATCTGAAATAAGACTATGCCTTTGCAGCCAAAGCGTTCACTCTCTTGGCAAGCTTGCTTTTTAAGTTAGCAGCTTTATTTTTATGGATTGTACCACGTTTAGCCAATTTGTCGATCATAGAAGCTACCACCGGTAGTTTTTCTGAAGCCGCTTGTTGCTCATTTATAGCTTTAATATCACGTATAGCGTTACGAGTGGTTTTACCGTAATAACGGTTACGTTCGTTACGCTTTGCACTCTGACGCACATCTTTTTTCGTTGCTGAATGGTTTGCCATTTCTTCTTTAATTTTTGGGCTGCAAAGATAGGGGTATTCTTTTACAAACCATGCATTAATCTTGATTTTTTTAATAAAATAGCAATCTTGATTTTGTTTTAAACCGTTAGAAACAACTCATATTAAATCGAATCTTAGCCAGTTCTTAAGCAGAATAACCGATATTTGCAGCCTTATTCAAACTAAAATACCCAAATATTCGTAAAAAATGAAGGATTTTCAATATATCACTAGTGCCCACCCTTCTTATATAGAAAATTTATACAATGATTTTGTAAAAGACCCCTCATCGGTAGATGGGGAAATGAGAAAATTCTTTCAGGGATTTGATTTTGCGGTTTCTTCAGGGATGGTTAATTCAACCGCAGGAGCAGTAAAAAGCATCGCAACTGTTGCAGGAACTGTTGCGCTCGATAAGGAATTTGCAGTGTATCAGTTAATCCAGGCTTATCGTAAAAAAGGGCATCTGATTGCAGATACAAACCCAATCCGTAAAAGAAAAGACAGACAAGCCAATCTTGATTTAGGCTTTTTTGGACTTAGCGATAATGATCTTAACAGTGAATTTGAAGCTGGCATATTTTTAAAATTGGGCAAAACCAGTCTGCAAAATATTTTAACCCTCCTTCAAAAATCTTACTCGGCTCATGTAGGGGTAGAGTTTAGTTCATTAAATGATAGTAGAAAAGTAGAATGGCTTACCAAAGCCATGGAGTCAGATTTTCATCAACCATTGCCATTGCAGCAAAAAAAGCGCATCCTTCAGAAATTGAACGAAGGTGTCATGTTTGAAAAATTTCTTCACACAAAATATATTGGTCAAAAGAGATTTAGTCTTGAAGGTGGAGAAACTACTATTGCTGCGCTGGATGCTATCATCAATACTTCTTCTGCCAATGATGTGCAGGAAGTTGTAATTGGTATGGCTCACAGAGGTAGGTTAAATGTGCTGGCCAATATTATGGGTAAAACCTATGAACAGATATTCACAGAGTTTGAAGGCACTGCAATACCAGATACAACAATGGGCAGTGGCGATGTAAAGTATCATCTTGGATTTAGCAGTGAAATAGAAACATTAAATGGGAAAAAAGTTCATTTAAAACTATGCCCTAACCCATCTCACCTCGAAACCGTTGGGCCGGTGGTAATAGGTTTTGCAAGAAGCAAGGCAGATGTTTTATATGAAAGCAATTATGATAAAATATTACCCATACTTATTCATGGAGATGCATCAATAGCGGGGCAGGGTGTTGTTTACGAATTGTTGCAGATGAGTAGCCTGAAAGGTTACTATACAGGAGGTACGATTCATTTTATTATCAATAATCAGATAGGATTTACAACAGATTTTGATGATGCACGCAGCGCAGATTATTCTACCTCTGTAGCAGGAATGGTGCAGGCGCCGGTGTTGCATGTTAATGGCGATGATGCAGAAGCGGTGGTTAAAGCAGCACAGATTGCTACGCTATACCGGCAGGAGTTTAACAGCGATATTTTTATTGATATGGTTTGTTATCGCCGTCATGGTCATAACGAAGGCGATGAGCCTAAGTTTACCCAGCCTCAGTTATATGCACTTATCGACAAGCATTTAAATCCCAGAGAAGTTTACACACAATATTTGATTGAAAACGGGGAGCCGGATGCCAAAATAATGGCAAAAGAAATGGAGCAGTTGTTTCTTTCAGATTTGCAGGAAAGGCTGGATGAGGTAAAACAAAATCCATTGCCTTATACTTTTCAAAAACCAGAATTGTGGTGGAAAAGTTTGAGAAGAGCTACAGAACAGGACTTTCTTTCTTCTCCTGTTACAGCAATACCTGAAGCAGCCTTACAACAATTGTTTGAAGGGTTAATGAAGTTGCCCGATGATTTTAAAGCACTCCGTAAAGTGGACAAACTGTTGCAGGATAAAATAAAAGCATTTGCCGATGATCAAAAAATAGACTGGGCTACCGGCGAATTGTTGGCTTATGCAAGTCTTTTGAAAGAAGGAAAAGATGTTCGAATGAGTGGGCAGGATGTGAAGCGGGGTACTTTCAGCAGCAGGCACGCAGTTTTGTATGATGAAAACAACAACAGCGAATATAACAGGCTAACAAGGTTTTCGGAAAACAATGCTGAATTCAGAATTTTTAATTCTTTGTTGAGTGAATATGCGGTACTTGGTTTTGAATATGGATACTCAATGGCCAATCCTAATGCACTGGTTTTATGGGAGGCACAGT
>CANNJE010000095.1 GCA_947504605.1 Chitinophagaceae bacterium | reverse complement strand
GCAACAGGATGGGTTATCGTTTAAACAACCAACCGCTTTTATTAAAGCACCCTACAGAGTTAATTTCTTCTGCAGTAGATATAGGCACTGTACAATTACTTAAAGATGGTAATTGTATTATTCTGATGGCTGACCACCAAACAACGGGAGGATATCCCCGTATCGCATCTGTTATAAAAGCAGACATTCCAAAACTGGCACAGGCAAAACCGGGACAGGCACTTAGCTTTAAAATGATTTCGATACAGGAAGCAGAAGATGTTTTAATTTCCATGCAGCAAACGCTAGAAGAAATTAAAAAAGCCTGCTTTTTAAATTTATCTAAAATAAAAAATCATTGATAGATATTAATTGCGATATGGGTGAAGGTTTGGAAAATGAAGCACAACTGATACCATTCATCAGCGCTGCCAATATTGCCTGTGGTTATCATGCAGGCAATGAAGAAACGATGCAGCATGTGATCAGACTTTGTTTAGAGAATAATGTACATATTGGTGCACATCCATCTTTTGACGATAGGGAAAATTTTGGAAGAACGGCTATACAATTACCCGTAGAAGAAATTTACAATTTAATTACAGCGCAGTTAGAAATTATTAATAAAACCGCAATTGAATATGGAGCCAAACTCCATCATGTAAAAGCTCATGGAGCTTTATACAATATGGCTGCAAAAGACAAAGCCATTGCAAAAGCCATTGCACAGGCCGTAAAAGACTTTGATGTTTCGCTGATATACTATGGACTTTCCGGCTCTGTTATGATTGAGGAGGCCGCTAAACTGGGCTTAATAACGGCTAATGAAGTATTTGCAGACAGAACCTATCAATATGATGGATCACTTACCCCACGCTCTCAAAAAAATGCATTAATCGATGATAGCAATGAACTAATAAAACAGGTAACAAAATTTATCAAAGAAAATAAAGTAACAACAGTAACAGGGGAAGACATATTTTTAAAAGCTGATACCATCTGCATTCATGGAGACGGAGCAAATGCTGTTGAGTTCGCAAAAGCCATTTATGAAAGTATACATAAAATCTAAACATTTTTTTTCTGGCCCATTAATGGGTGCAGCTTTCCTTATGGCAACCTCAGCCATTGGACCTGGATTTATTACACAAACCTCAAAATTTACCGCCGACCTTAAAGCAAGTTTTGGTTTTGTAATTCTTATTTCTGTGTTAATGGATATAGGGGCACAACTAAATATCTGGCGCATCATCAGTATAAGTAAACTATATGCACAGGATGTTGCCAATAAAGTATTACCCGGTGCTGGCTATTTATTATCTATACTCATAATACTGGGTGGCATTGCCTTTAATATTGGCAATATTGCAGGGGCTGGTCTTGGCTTAAATGTATTAATAGGATGTAGTGTTCAAACAGGCTCCATCATCAGTTGTCTGATAGCGATTATCATTTTTATTTTTAAAGATGCAGGCAAAATCATGGATAATTTTGCAAAAATACTGGGCTTCGTAATGATCGCTTTAACACTCTATGTAGCCTTTCAATCGCACCCGCCAATGGGGGAAGCACTGCTAAAAACCTTTGTTCCCGATAAAATAAATGAAACCATCATCCTTACCATCGTAGGTGGAACGGTTGGAGGTTATATCAGTTTTGCCGGGGCTCACCGTTTACTGGATGCCGGTGTAACTGGAACGGAAAATATAAAGCAAGTTTCAAAAAGTGCGGTATCTGCTATCCTCATCGCTTCCTTAATGCGCATCATTTTATTTATTGCAGCATTGGGTGTCGTTTGGCAGGGCATTACTTTAAGTGAACAAAATCCCGCAGCAACGGTTTTTCAAACAGCTGCCGGACAGATCGGTATTAAATTATTTGGATTGGTGTTGTGGAGTGCCGCCATCACTTCCGTAGTTGGATCAGCTTTTACTTCCGTAACTTTTGCTAAACTGCTGCACCCTTCGGTAAGCAAATATTTCAGGCAAATAATTATAGCCTTTATCTTATTCTCCACCACTGTTTTTTTAATAGTTGGAAAGCCGGTAAAAGTGCTGATTATGGCTGGTGCAGTTAATGGATTGATATTACCATTTGCGCTAAGTTTGATTCTATTAGCCGCTAATAAAAAAAATATACTTGGCAGCTACAAACATCCTCTTTGGCTTTCTGCTGCAGGCTGGATCGTTGTATTGGCAATGACCTATATGGGAATAAAAACACTGGCAGTATATTTTTAATTAAAAATGGATATAGGATTAATTAATTCACAACAGAATTAATATACATTCCTGTGTTATATATTTTATGCGAATCTGCAAAGGCATTGGTTAAGAAAACAGTGTATAATTTGATGCCCCGGCCAACAGTTGCCCATTGGTTGCCAACAGTTTTTTGAAGCAAAAAACCAAAGGCTAAATTTGGTTATTCAACCCTACCTGATTATTATTTTCCTACTCTCTAAACAGCTTGTCCATCTCAACATAGTGTATTTGATGCTTTATAAATTCCATTGCTGTTAATTACCAATCAGGCGATTGTTTTACTAACCTCCTATTTTAAAAGCCAAGTTTTAATAGCACTAACATTAATTGGTCTGGTTCATTGGTTCCAATAAGTAATTTTGTATCATCTTCAAATACCAGCTGAAGTCCCTTATTACCGGAAACATTAAAAGCTTTTCCCTTCCCCATAATTCCCAAACGTATCCCATAACCGCCATATTCTGTTAGGGGATTGTAGCTTCTAATAAAAGCATTTTTTATGGTAACCCTGCTATAGAATTTAAACTTTAAATGAAAGGGAAAAAACCTTACATAAATACCCTCTTCTTTTATAATTGTTTCAAGCCTTACATTAAAAAGCAAAAGCGTTATAGACAACATTAATATACTTGTAAAAACAATCCCTGTATTACTCATGGGATGATCTCCAAATGGAGTTCCTTTTATAACCTGCTGAAATGTTCCCCAAAAAAACACCCCATTTATCCCAAGTATTAACAACCATAACCACCATTGGTTAAATCTTTGTCTTTCGGCAAATAAAATATCATCTTTCATCTTTTTTAATTTTAAACTTAATGCAGTTAATCATCAAAATGAATAATCGATGCTTTGCAATTTGGAATATAACTTCTGATATTAAATTTACACTATAAAGTTAAAATACGGCTACCATTAGTCCCATTTAGAAATGATTTTAGACGAATTTAATGGAACATTAACCCAAAAGAATATTTTTAATGATGCAACTGCTCCCTTAAATTCTCAATTTTTTTCTCTACTACCTTTAGGTTAATAAATCCTTTGCGTGGGCTATTCAGTTCAGATATCAGGTTCATGGTAAGGGTCATTACCAATGCATAACCAATTACTAATGTGAAATTTCTTTTATGTCCTTTATAATCTGATCCCAAAAGAAAAGCTGCAATTAAAACCAAAAATAGAAGTGTATACATAATTAGAGGCGGCACTTTACTAATTCGAAGTGCTTCCCTTGTGGTAACAATATCAATCATATCATTAACTATTGGGATCATTTGCTGAGAACGAATTATATAATCCAGATCATTTGAATGATAGGTAACTCTTTTCCAAATCTTTGAGGAAATTACTTCTGCATTTTTAATTTCCCGGATAATTTTATCCTCATCATAGCTAGCATCATAATAGGCAATTCTTGCTTCCACGTAATCCTTAAAATCAATACGAAGTAAATTACGGATACTATCCGGATACATATCACATCTTAATATCGCAGTACCAATATCATTGGACTCCTGTACAATAATCTCCCGTCTTGCTTCAAATTTCGAAACGGCTACAGAAAAAGTAAATCCTAGTAAAAGTGACAGTATCCCTAATATGGCACCTTCAATAGACCCCATACTTTCCTGTACCTGTCCTGGGTGTTTAAACAACTGCCATTTTTTATAACGATAGCCTAACCAGTTACATAAAATGATTAGAAAAAAAATGCTGCCGGCCAGAATAACTGTGGGCATCTGAAAAAAGGAGAAGGAATTCATAAAAAATAATTTATTTGCGATAATATCCGAAAGTATACAAATGAATATTTTTATACTTTTTAAACAATCCAATTAATAACTCAAGCTAATGTTTTATATAATTGTATTGTAAAAGCAACCCATTATAAATACTTAATTTAAAAATGATTTTTTCAATTTGATTAATTACCTAGGTTCATAAATAATTCCTTTTAAAGTCTCGAATTAACAGAAGCTCTGTTAGGCTGTTTGGGTGCGGGTTTAAAAGATGGCTTGCTTGATGGTCTAGATGTTGGCGCCGGTTTTGGATTTGGCTTTTGTGTTGGTAAGGGCCTGGTTACCGGTGGTCTTAATGCTGGTCTGGTTGTTGACGTATTGGATGCAGGTTTAACTGCTGGCCTTGATCTATCAGGACTAGGAGTTGGCTTTGAAGCAGGCCTTGTTAACGCTGGTTTTGTAGCAGGTCTTGAAAAAACCGGTTTGCCAGGATTTGTTTTTTTATATAAATTTTCCCCTTCCCGTCTTAATGCAGGTTTTGAATAAGTATTTCTATAAACCCCTGTTTGACGGCGATTATAAACATAAGGAGATCGGTTCCGTCGATTGTTATAATAGAAATCGTTCCAATGATTGTAGCGGTGATAATAGCTACGGCGGTAATGTCCGTAATAATGATGATACCAGTTATAGTGATAGCCGTAATAGTAATGCCAGTAATAGGGTTTCCAGGGATTCCAATAAGAAGGGTAATATCCCCAATACCAAGGCGAATGCCAGCGGTAATATGTGGGCACATAAATAAATTGAACTACAGGCCAAGTGGCAATTTCAACCGTGGTTGTTTTGGTTACTACCACTGGTTGCCCTTCAATTTTTTGTTGGTCGCCTGTATAACCTGGGTTAGGTGTTTCGCCAGATTTAACAGCATCGCCTGTTTCAAAGTTGGGCTCTATGATATAGTCTTTGCCATATAATTCTTCATCGCCTATTAGTTGAATTTGCACCTGATTTTTATCATCTTTTTCAACAGTAAATACTGCTACATCCTGCTTTTCGGTAGCATTCACCGCTATCTGTAATACAATGCTGTGGGCGTTTCCATCCACTTCGTCGTTCACCATTATATAATCTATCTTATCATCGCCATCCAAGTCCATGTTATTAATTTTCGAATGCTCATCATTCAAGCTTTTTTCAAAACCCTCCAGCGTTGCAGATTCCTGGAATAATTTTAAAACGGCATACAGGTTTAGGTTATCGCCAGGCAAGCCTAGTGAATCCGCTTTTTGTTGTTGGGCCTTTACAGGATTTATAAGAAGCTGTAGACAAACCATTAACATTAGTACGAGTAGTTGCTTCATGCTGTATTTTTTTTAAAAATAAGAAAAATGATTAAATGCTTTAATAATTGGATTGGTTACTACCAATTTTAATAGATTCGTCATAAACATTGCAAAAATTGATGCTCAGAAAATTATTTTAAATTATTTCTTTTTTATCCATTCTATACACTTGATCTTTAAATCATTTATTATTTATAAAGAGTTATAGTTTTGTTTTTAAAATCCCATACACTTATATAATCTTTCAAAAAAGAATAACCCAATGCAATTTTATTTTCATTGCTTTGGAAATTTGAAAGATGCTTCAAGTCAAAAAAAACATTCTTGTAACGGACCTTTCGGATTGAATACGTTTTTAAACCTGCAATGGCATACCCGTACAAAAAATCGGTGCTGTATAATTTAAGCAACTGTTCACCTGTTAATTCTGAAAAAAGACTGTTACTAAATTTCATTACCCCTTGGCTACCGGTATCAAAATAAGCCTGTAATTTTCTGCCATTCACTGTCATTAATGTGATTTCGGGAAGATTTCCCTCGTTTGTATAGTGAAAGACTGTTATCCTTTTCAACCCAGGCATTTCCTTTTGCACACTATCCATTTTTATAATTTGCCTGTCGTAATCAATTGAAACAACATAATCCTTCATAATTTTATAACCAACCGTTCCAAGTATATCAGATGCTATACTATCCTGCATAAAACTAAAATTAGTATGGGTAATGTTTTTAAGATTTTTGAATTCTAATTGCCCCTGGCAGATTTTAATACCATCTACGTTCGACCTATAAATTTCCAATACCTGACCGGAGCCGGCCCCGCCTCTTACCACGAAAGAATCTTTATCAAGTGGAACAATATTATTGTTAATCATAAAATTTAAGGGTGTGCCGGTGTCAAAAATGAACCTCCCTTTAACATGGTTCACTTCAGCATCCACAAGAATATATCCGTTTACCAGGTGAAATGGAATGAGGATTTGAGCACTGGTTACAGCAACAAGCAACGAAACTATTAGGATTGTCAGGCTAGCTTTCAGGTACATAATTATGAAACTTTAATATCTCTCCGTTAAATATTGATACGCTTCAAATGCATGATGTGTCCATATTTTTCCGGGATCGTTCGGGAATAATTTATAATATTCAGGATCAGCATAAAGCACAATACTTTCGCCCGTTCTGGTGTAATTGCTTGAATTGTAATATTTGGGGATTTCATATTCAGGCAGAGATTTTTTAATAAATATCCCCAGTGTTTTTCCCAATTGTTTTTGATACCGCTTGTTGGCCTTTTTTGTAGGTTTATCCAGGCTGTTATAAAAACAATTCAGGGCCAATCGCTTAAAGAACGGAGCTTTTTTAATGGCGCTTTTTGCATTTACAAATGGATTTGAAGGATTAAAATCCATTGTTGTTTGAATGGAAAAGGGGGCTTCGGGAACCCAATCGGCTGAATTAACAACAGTATAAGCCCATCCCCCCTTGTTCATATGCTCAAAGGCATAGGCAAAATACAAGTTCCCGGGTTTGGGGGCTGCACTACAATACGTTTTAAAAACAAAATCAGCCGGTAGTTGTTTTTGTTTTTGCAAGTCACGAAAATAGGCGTTGAGCAAAAAAGCGATGGCACCTCCCTGACTATGGCCCATGATGTAAAATTCATGAACGCCATTTTTAGCAAGCGAATCAATTCTGGGCAATATATCTCTTGAAAGAAAAGCTGTTGCGATAAGCCATCCTGTATGCACGGCTGCTTTGTCGTCATCGCATAGATGATAATCGAAGCTGAAATCGTTGCTCAATTTTAACTTGCCTTTTGCCGGAACCATCGCAGCATAAAAATTCTCGAGCCAGCTGCTGCTTTCAGTAGTTGTACCCCTTATGCTGATCACTGCTGTTGATTGATCCGACAACCATAAATCCCATCTGTTATCTAATCCCATTGTTGGGGAGCGATAGATTTTTTTAAACTTCAACGGTGGCGGCAAATCGGGATTATAAAGGCTATCACCTTGGTAAGAAGATATTTTAAGCATCTCCAAAAACTCCGATTTATCGAATCCTGGAAGTATTTTTCCTTGCTGTCCGCTTGAGGTTAAAGGAAATAAACCTATGCAAAATAAAAATCCAAATAACAATAAAAGGTCAATGTTCTTTTTCATTATCATAAAATTTGTTTCTAAGAGAATACGTTGCTTTTCATTATATGGCAATCTTAATAATATTTGTCTTAGAAACTTCATTACCGGCTTTATCATTGCAGTACAGTATCATTTCATATTCGCCCAACCTAATATTTAAGGGTACATTGATTGATTTATTGATGGAACTATTATTCCCCGAAAGAGGCTCTTCCAGGATAAAATTCCATGAAGCCACCTGCGGATTAGGTGAGATGTTTTGCGAAACATTATTCCATCTGATTACGATACGATAATTACCCAAGTTTATGTAATCATGAAAAGTGGCAACTACCGATAAATTTGATCCTGACAAAAACTGTTGACCAGCATTCGGAGCCAAAACTACAATGGAGGGTGACTGAGTATCAGCGTGTGATTTTTTACAACTTTGAATGAATGTGGCCAAAACAAAAAGCATCATCAATTTCAATAAAGTTGTTGTTCTTGTATTCATAGTGTTTTATTAATGGAAGTCCTAAACCTTCTTTGATGGAATAGTGTTGAATTTTGCTGATTTTATCCTGATAAATGATGTGGTAGGCATCTTTGTAATACCTGATTTTTAACACTTGCTTTTATGCTCAAAAATCACAGATTTCGTTTCTACTTCCTTTTTGCAATGGGCATTCAATACAATTGGTTTATCGGCAGAATTATTGAAAAACACTTCTGTTTTCAATTGGTCATCCGATAGCACAACATAAGCAGATTTGCTTAAATCTGTTTTAACATCATTAACAAAAAAACAGTATCTACTTCAAAAATGAAGTGATATCTTTTGTTCTGTTTGTTTTCTGTTGATCATCATCAATTACCTGTTCTTTTACAGTAGAAAAATCAATTTTCTTAAGGTCTATTTTTCTAATTTCACGGTTCCACATTGTATGATAATAGAATACTTTCTCTTTAAGGTCCGATGAAGTGGTAATTTGGGTAGCACTAACGATATCCGTAGGGATATTTGCAGCAGGAACCTGAACACCGAGGGGAACATTGAAATTATCCAAAATCCGGAAAGACTCAAATACGGCATCGAGACTTGTTGCCATTGGCCTTGCAGTAGCTGTAAAAGCTGCAGCTCTAACAAATCTTGATGGAGGAGTAAAATCACCTGGCAAGCCCAGCATTCCGCTTCCACCTCCAAGTGGACTCAACTCATAGTTTTCTAATTTAAGGGTGGACTGTGGATTGGGTGATAACTGTATATAATTACGCATATTTATCAAATGCCAATCATAAGTTGGTGAGTTTGTAATAACCCCCATATATGGTTGATATATTTTAACCGCTCCTTTGTTTACTATTTCTATAATTCTGCTATTACCTGTTGGATCGGTAATTTTAAAATGAAATGGAAGTGCAGCCCCTCCAAATTCTTCATTTTTTACATCCACAACTATTACTTTACCAAGCTCTGTGATTATTTCATCTACACTATTAAATGACGACAACATCCATTGCATCAAGTCGCCAACACTCATAGAGTTTGATTTTTTTGTTGGGTCATAAATTGAATACTCTGCAAAACCGGGTAAATAATAAACCCCTACATACAAACCCTTTTCATTCATCCCGTCAGGGCCATAATTTTGATTGTAAGCAGTTAAGGTTACAAAACCATATTTCCCTTTCCAAGTTTTTCCATTATAACCCTCTGGAGTTTGTCCTACAAATGTTTTATTCCTGGGAACAATCAAAATTTTATTATGCTGAGCATCATTAAGAGCCCATTCCACTGTCCTTGACACAACTACTCCTCCATCTTTTGATTTTAGAGTAATACCAGTGCACGAGAACACTATGATTGGTTTTAATGAAATTAATAATAAAATAATGCAGAAGGGTTTAAGCGTAGATTTCATTTCTATTTGTTTTTTTAATTTATGCTATTGTAATTTTTATTTTCCTTTTCCAGTTGTCATCCACAATAAAATTAAATATAAAAATATTATTTTATTTTTAGTAAATATTTCTGTCAATACTCAATTTGCCGAAATGTAAAAGGGATATTTACAGCCCAATAATATTGCTTTTCCCACGCCGTTGCAGGTGTTATGAGGGTGACCGAGAATGTTTTTCTTAAAATTTTTATCAATTTTTGACTTCTGCAATCATGACACATTAATTCTTAAAAAGAAAATAACTATCCCATTAGGATAGGTTTAGTTTATGTAGTCTTTTAATGTTGTATCCAATGCAAATCAACTGCCATTCGGCTGTTGTTTTTTCAATACCACGCAAATGAAGTTTCAAATAATTTAAGTTATGTTTTATGATTCCGAAGACTGTTTCTATAAGCATTCGTTTTCTGTAAATTCTCTTTCCTTCATCACTGTTTAGTCGCTCCCTCACCTGTTTACGAAGCCATTCCCGTTTCTCGACATTTATTTGTCTGTATTTTCCCTTAGTACATATTTGTTGCTTATCGCAAGCTGGGCATGACTTACAAACATAAATATCAACCTGCTGATTTCTTCTCGTACTACTAGATTTTCTGCTGTAGATTAATTCTTTCTTTTCGGGGCAAGTAAAAGTATTTTTCTCTTTGTTATAAATAAAGTGGTTTCTATGGTACGGATTTTTTTCATCTTCTATTTCTGTAAGCATTGCTTGGTCGGGCATATAAATATTCCTATTACTATTATGTAAAGTTTCAAAATGGCTATAGGAAGCATAGCCACTATCAGCAATAATATTTGTGTAGTTCTCTTTAGATGTGTGTTCTGCGGTTTCAATTGACCTTATCGTTTCTGATCTGTCACTGGGATTATTGGAAGTGTAAGCTCCTACAATGATTCCATCCTCTGTTATGGCAGCCTGGCAATTGTAGTTAGTATCAATACCAGTTTTGCCCATAATATATTTTGCTTCATTATCTGTAAGGTTAATACGTTGCTTCTCATCTTTTATCTGTTCAAGGGCTGCTTTGATCCTTTCTTTCAGTTTCTGTTTTGAATGTAATTCTTTCGGTATTTCATCACCTCTTTTATTACCATACAGTTTATCTTCTGCGTCATCATTGCTGGCAGCTTCATTCAACATCTCAGTAATGTCATCCTCAACTTTGCAAAGCCATTGTTCATATTGTTCTTTGTTTCTTGTTTGATTTCCATTGGCATTAGCTCTCAGTTTGGTCCCATCTAATATCAGTGTGCCTGCTTTAGCCATGCCCAATTGTTTGCAAAGCTGTACTATATGGCTAAAGCATTGATGAACGAAGGAAATATTGTCTTTGCGAAAATCATTGATGGTTCTAAAGTCGGGCTTATACATGCATGCTAAAAACATGTAGGCAGTATCCTGTTGGCAGGCAGCAGCAATTTTTCTTCCTGATCGAACGCCGGTACAATACCCGTAGAACAAGAGTTTCAACATTAAATGTGGATGATAACTTTTCTGACCCAGCATGCTGTATTTCTTCTCAATCGCACTAACATCAATAGTATCAACGATGTCATTAACGACTCTTGCCAGATGGCCGGCAGGAACAAAATCTTCGATGCTTGGTGGAAGAAGAAACAATTGATCTGTGATTACAGGCTTGAATTTTTGCATACAAAAAAGACAACTTTTAAATGTTCTTTGTTGCATTACATTTATCAACACATGTGAATTCTCGGTCACCCTC
>CANNJE010000094.1 GCA_947504605.1 Chitinophagaceae bacterium | reverse complement strand
TAATAAACCCAAACTGAGCATTGGTATTTTTTCCTTTACTGGTAACTCTGGGACTTCGTATAAGTGCATAATATGCTCTGAAGACCAGTGCATAAGCATCTAATAGAAACAATTTTTTTTGCATAATACAAATGTAGAATTTTGAAAGTGAATTTTACGTGCTCATTTTACAAAACAAACAGGTAATATAACGATATAGGATACTTCAATTAAACAATAACTTTTATTACAGTAAAACGCATCTTGTATATATTGTTTTATCTTTGACTTAGTACTTAATCCAATCCTATTTTAGACTGGCCTTATTATACAAGGCTAACCTCTGCTTAATCACTAGATTTTTTTAGCAATTACACACCCTCATTATAATCTTATGCAAAAGAAAACAGTGTTGTTACTATTCCTTTTTTTTATTTGTGGCTATAGTTTTTCTCAGACACAAACACCAGTATATCTTTCACAGTCTATAACCAATGGCAACTCAAAAGGATTCTACCAATATCTGCCTGCAGATTATTCTAGCAGCACAAAAAACTACCCGCTTATTATCTGGGTTCATGGTGCAGGTCAGGTGGGACAAGGAAATTCAACGGACCTACCGAAGGTATTGGAATGGGGTGTTCCCAAAATAATCAGTGGAGGGGGATTCCCTTCAAGTTTTACTGTGGCTGATAGTAGTTTTTCATTTATTATTATTTCGCCTCAATTTATGGGCTGGCCTTCGGGAAATAATATTTCAGCAATTCTATCCTATGCGATGAATAATTACCGGGTAAATCCAGACAAGGTTTACCTAATGGGTATAAGTGCAGGTGGCGGAGGCGTTTGGGATTTTGCAAGTACTAGCACCACGAATAGCAATAAACTAGCAGCTATAATTCCCTTTTGCGGAACATTAGCTCCAACGCAAACCTTGGCTAACAGAATTGCTGCATCCAATTTGCCGGTATGGGCTTTTCACAATACAAATGACGGAACTGTACCTGTTGCTTATTCCCGCAATTGGAAAAGTTATATAAATGCATATCTGCCTACTCCTAATCCTTTAGCAAAACTTACAGAATTTTCTACAGTAAGTAATGATGCAATAATAGCACATGAATGCTGGAGCCTTGCAACATTGCCAACTTATAAACCAGAAGGAAAAAATATATATGAATGGCTATTACAATATCGCAAAAGAACCGCAAGTTTAAATCTTTCTCCTCTTGCAAGTGCAGGACAGGACCAAGGAGTAGTTTTGCCACTGGCTGCATTACTAGATGGATCTGCATCTGTAGATCAGGACGGTGTTATAGTTTCGTATAAATGGAGGAAAATAATTGGGCCTTCTTCTTATCTTTTTTCGGACTCTACTTCTATTAAACCAACCGTTTCAAATCTAGTACAAGGTGTTTATCAATTTGAACTTTCTGTTACCGATAATTTAGCAGCAACAAGCAAAGATTCTATTACTGTCAATGTTTATGCTAATTTACCTGTAGGCGCACAACAAAGAATATTAATTGATGTTGGTGGAACCTCAAGCTATGGTGGTACAATTACTACATCTCCAAGTATTAATGGAAATGTGTGGAATAATATGACAGATGCTCGTGCAGGTGTAAGAGTTACCAATGCCCTTACAATTAATAACCAGCTTTCGGGATTAAGTGTGGAAGTTATTAATCGTGTGGATGGCACTTATAGCACAGGATCTTTGGGTATTGGAAATGGAAATACTGTTGGTATCGTGAGTGATTATCCCGCAAGCGCTACCACAGATCATGCATTAATTCATAGAAGTGCCACAAATGGTAAATGGAGAATCAAAGGGCTAGTAACAAATAAAATTTATGTTGTAAAATTCTGGGGGACGAGGAGCAATACAACAGCTTCCAGAAATGCAGAAATTAAACGCTCCGATGATAATGTTTGGAAAAGTTATAATGCTACAGGAAATACAAATTATAACAATGCAGCTGTTTTTAATATTACCGGGAAAACTGAAATGGATTTTGATATTCGAACAAAAGCAGGAAGTGATTTTTCAACAATCAACGTTCTGGATATTTCATATGGTTCAGATACGACAATAGTCCCTCCAACAACAGTAAACCTTCCCCCTGTTGCAAGAGCGGGCGCAGATACAAGTCTGCAGTTACCGGTAGACTCTTTAATATTAACAGGCTGCACATCATCAGACCCGGAAAATGCAATACTCAAATACAAATGGAGAAAAATATCCGGCCCCTCTGCGTATCAGTTTGTAACCGATACGCTGTGTTATTTGAACGTAAAAGGGTTATTTGCAGGAATTTATTCTTTTGAACTATTAGTAACCGATACCGCAGGCCTTAGTTCAAAAGATTCTGTAACAGTTAATATCAATGCATTGGTAACTACAAACTGGCCACCTCAAGTTACTCCTCTTTGCAACCGTGCTTTTAAACTAGTAATTGTAGGTTCTTCTACTGCATACGGCACAGGTGCCAATCCTATTGACAGTTCCTGGGTGAGAAAATTTAAAGATTATTTACTGATTCAAAATCAGCAAATACAAATTATCAATATTGCAACTCTCGGATTAACCTCATACGATGTTTCTCCAACCGGCACAATTGTTCCTGCTCCATTTACAGTAGACAGTTTGCGTAATATTACAAAAGCACTTTCTCTTAATCCTGATGCCATCATTTTAAGTTTACCTTCCAATGACGTTGCAAGAGGAATTCCTACCAGTACTATTCATAACAATTATAACACAATTGCTGCTGCCGCCGAAGCACAACAGGTGCCAATATGGGTAACTACCACACAGCCCAGAAATGGATTAAGCACTGCAGAACGGTTATTACAAATGGATTTAAGAGACTGGATAAATACAACCTATGGCAATAAATCCGTAGATTATTGGACCACTGTTTCAAATGCAGATGGTACAATAAACAGTTTTTTTGCCGCAGGCGATGGAATTCATCTTAATAATTACGGTCACCATGTTTTATTTACAAGAATAGTAGAAGAAAAAATTTGGGACACAATATGCAAAAGAAAAAATGCAGCTCCAATAGCAAGGGCTGGAAATGATACAACGATTTCTGGAAGCTATGTTAGCTTTATATTAAACGGATTGGCTTCATATGATCCTGATGGTACAATTACAGAATATAGCTGGCGGATAATTAACAATTTAAATGTAAATCTAACATCTATAAATACAGGCACCCCTGTTTTTACTACCAACAATTCTGGGACCTATCTGGTAGAACTAAAAATAACAGACAATCTTGGCCGCCAGGCTTTGGATAGTATTTCTATTAGTATTTATTCGCCCAATATTATACCTGTAGCAAATGCAGGAACAGATATTTTAACCCAGCAAGTTTCAGATAGTATTCAGTTAAACGGAGCAGCATCTTTAGACCCAGATGGGATTATTATAAAATTTAAATGGGAAAAATTAAATGGTCCTTTTGCAATTATTAGTAATGACAGTATTAGCAAACCATGGATAAAAGGAATTTTAGCAGGCACTTACAACTTTAAACTTACTGTTACTGATGATTCTCTCGATATAGACACGGATACCATTCAGTTAATTGTAAATGCAAACCCTTTAGCTAATGCCGGAACAGACCAAACCATCACATTACCCAATCAATTTTTTCAATTAAATGGAACAGCCTCAACAGACTTTGATGGAACGATAGTTTCTTATTTATGGGGGAAAATAAGCGGCCCCGGAACAGTATCTATTACAGATTCTTCTGCCTCCCAAACCAATGGAAATATCCTTTCCGCAGGACTGTACGAATTTGAGTTAACAGTAAAAGATAATTTCGGCGCATTGGGTAAGGATACAATAAGGATAACAGTTCATCCAAATCCAAACAATCCTCCGGTTGCAAATGCCGGGGTAGATAAAAGTATTCAACTTCCCGAAAATAAGGTTTTGTTAGATGGGAGAAGTTCATTTGATCCCGAAGGCGCTGCTATTATTTATAACTGGGCATTGGTAACAGGACCAACAGGAAGCCAGGTTTTAACAGCAAGTAAGGACTCGACAACCGTAACCTTCGTTAATAGTGGCCAATATACTTTTAGTTTAACCATAACCGATACATCTGGCTTAACAAGTATTGATAATATTATCATAACTGTTTTGCCCATTCCAGATATTGCCAAAAAAATTAAAGTGAATATTTATGGAGTCATCAATCCGTATACCAATACACAATGGAATAATTGGAATATTTTAGCAGGTACCACCACTGCAAAATTTTTATATGAAAATTCCAGTTTGAGTAATATAAATGCATCCATCACTGCGGCAGGAATAATAGTGGATAACGGTGTAAGTTATGCCACAACATCAACTGTTTGCCCTACACAGGTACTTCGTTATAATTCTGCTAATACAAGTATCAGAACACTTACTTTCGGAGGATGTAACACAACGAAGCAATATAGTTTTGAATTTTATGCAAGCAGATCAAATACAGGAAACAGTACAGCATTTAGCATTGGCAGCAAGTCTGATACAATTTCTACAAGCAGCAATATTAATGACTATGCGAAATTTATAAATATCAGCCCGGATAATGCAGGAAAAATTATTGTAAACATAAAAAGTATAGGCACTTGGAATTATCTTGCAGGTTTTATGATTACAGAACAGGAAAATGCTGTAACATTAATTTCTGCTAGGCCTTCACTGTTAGATATTTCATCCGATGAAACAATTGCGGAGAATTTGAAAACAACTTCCCTTGAAGTTTATCCCAATCCTGTTAACGATATTTTTTATATTAGAATCCCAGAGGAAATTGAAGGAAAATATTCAATCATTCTAATAGATATTTACGGCAAAACGGTAATTAATAAAACTGGCACTAAAGTAATTGGCTCCTTTCAGGAAATGATTAATATCAAAAGTTTGCTAAAGGGACTATATGCACTTAGATTTTTACAAAAAAATAAAAGAATGAGTCGGACGATTATTAAACTTTAAGAAAATTAATTGCCAAAATTCTTTTAAAGGAACATTTAAAGTGCAAATGAATAATAAAACTGCGTGAGCTTAAGTATTAAAAATTGAATTTTCAATGCAACCCCACTAAAAAAGGATGGCAATTGCCATCCTTTTTTAGTGGGAGTTTGATTTTAAAATCTTGTCTCTAAATAATGTGGCAACATTGCTCTCCAAGTAGGCCAATCGTGCTTCCATTCATGCCCCCATATATCTAGCTCATGTGGAATGCCTTTTTCATTGAGCACCCATGAAATATTTCTAGACCCTTGCGGATCTTCATAATCGCCACTCCCTGTAAGTATGTGGATATGCCGGCTTTTTCGGATATTATTCAGGTACCATTCGTCAGCTAAATTGGGTATATAATGTGCCGGCGAGTTAAAATACACCTGATCATCATAAAAGCCCTTGGTATATTCTGTAAGATCATACACCCCACTCATTGCAATAACGCCATCAATCAAATCGGGACGCTTTAAAAATAAATTCATACTATGCAAAGCCCCAAAGGATGCACCGCCGATGATGATAGGCGTTTCATTTGAAGTATTTGTTTTAATAAATGGAATCACTTCATTAAAAATGTACTGGCTGAATTGATTGTGTCGGATAGCTTTATGAGCACCTTCCATTTCATTATTCAGCCAGCTTTCTTTATTGACGCTGTTTACCGAAAAAACTTTAATTTTTCCGCTATTTATAAAAGGAGCCAGAGATTCTATTAACTGAAACCGTTCATACTCCAGATAATCTGCTCCGGCTGTGGGTACCAACAATAAAGCAAAGCCATAGTCGCCATAACTAACAATTGGCATATCCTGACCTAATGCATCGCTGTACCAGGAAAAAAGTTCTCTTTTCATTCTTTTATTTTATTTACTACAAAGATTCCCTGAATTATGCAGATTTTTTTATAATTTTCTTCTGCCAGAATTAATTTTTATTCCATCACTCCTTCCTTAATTTCCAGCCACAACTCACGGTAACACTTGGCTGCATAACTACTGTTGGCATATTCCATAACAGGAGCTTTATGGATACCCATTTTTTCAACATCGCTGAGATAAGGAATATAATTTTGAAAAAATCGTTTGTCTTTGTAAAGGTCTTCCATTATTTCATTGTGCATATTTTTTCTTAAATCTACCATAGAAAAGAAACACATCATTTTACTCATATCCAGATCCTTTTCTTTAAAGTAATCTTTAACCATATGATAAGTTCTGATAGATAAGGTTGTTGGTATTACTGGCATTAGTACGATATCTGCCGCACTGAAAATATTTTCAGATAGTGCTGAAAATCCAGGAGGGCAATCAATAAACACAAAATCATATTCTTTATCAAGCTGTTTTACAATCGTTTTTAAGCGATTCTTATTCCCTTTCATTTCATCCTGAATAATATCAAAGCTTTTGGCTGAATTATCAGCAGGAATAACATCCAGCAATTCAAAATCAGTTGAAAGGATGGCATTTTCAAGATCCGCATCTTTGGCAATTAATTTTTTAATGCCGGGGTGTACTTTAGGTTTCGCCTTGTAATAAAATGAAGAGGATCCCTGCGGATCAATATCCCATAATAGGGTTTTAAAACCATCGGCCGCTGCCAGGTAAGCAAAATTTACGCAGGATGCAGTTTTTCCAACACCTCCTTTCAGATTGTATAATGCAATTACGATCATAAAAATAACGGGGTTTTTATTGGTTTATAAAATTGTTCAGCTGATATAGATGTTGCCAGAATACTCAAACGATAAGTAAGAAAGAAGAATTCTTTTATCAATTATATCAGTTGGCTTAAGGAAAGATAGTAAATTATTTATAGATATTTATGCCCCTTAATGCTTTTAGCTACCCGCTTATCAAAATCTGCAGCAGGATTTAATCAAAAAAACTATCTTGTTATTTCTATTCAAACAAATAATTAAGCATGATACCATTTTACAAAATAAAATTGACAACATTGCTACTGGCCATTTTTTCGCTGAGTACAATGGCCCAGCAAAAACCTCTTACAGATGACCAGTATTTCAGGTCAAGCTTTAAAGGTATTATCCAATCTTTGCCTACAGCAACCCGCTGGATGGACAATAATAATTTTCTTTTGATGAAAGAGGGAAAAACATGGGTAATAGATGCGAAAAAAGGAACAGAAAGAGAAGCTGGCGAAGCAGATAAAGCAGTAGCAAAAGTACCCGCCAAAACTGCTGCCTATTTGAAAAATAAAAATATTTATGCAAAAATAAATGATGCCGATGTGCAGCTAACTTTTGACGATGCACTTGAGGTAAATCCAACCGTAAGTCCTGATGGTAACTATGTGGCCTACACGAAAAATAATGACCTATATTCTGTAAATATCAATACTAAAAAAGAAAACAGGCTTACCAGTGATGGTAGCGAACTTATATTAAACGGCTATTCAAGCTGGGTATATATGGAAGAAATTCTTGGCCGTCAAACAGCTTACCGTGCCTTTTGGTGGAGCCCTGATAGCAAAAACATTGCATTCTTTCGCAGTGATGACAGCCAAGTTCCGGAATACACCATTACCGATGCTAATGGCCTGCATGGCTATGTTGAAAAAATGCGTTATCCAAAAGTGGGTGACAAAAATCCAGAAGTAAAGGTGGGGATAGCAAAACCAGATGGAGGGAATATTGTCTGGAGTGACTTTAACGAAAAGGATGATCAGTATTATGGCAAACCTTACTGGAAGCCAGATGGAACTGCCCTTTTAGTGCAATGGATGAACCGCAAACAAAATGAATTAAAAATCTGGGCCGTAAACCCTGCTACAGGAACCAAAACTAATTTCTACAGCGAAGAACAAAAAACCTGGATAGATCTGGATGATAATGACAGGATTCAATTCCTTGAAAATGGCAAAGGATTTATCCTTCAAAGTGATGCCACAGGATGGAAACATTTATATTATTATGACATGAATGGTAAATTGATCAATGCAATTACTGAAGGAAAATTTACTGTCACCAATGTCAATAAGGTAGATGAGAAAAAAGGAATTGTTTATTTTACTGCCCGCAGCAGGGAAAACACAGCCCGATCCGATTTTTACAAAGTGAACTTGAATGGCAAAAAATTACAGCGCTTAACTTTTGGTGACTATAATCATATGATCAGCAGTATTTCTCCTGATGGAACTTATTTTATAACCAATTACAGCAATGCTACCACACCTACCCGTTCTGCATTGGTAAGCAACACAGGTAAAATAATTAAAGAACTGGGCGATAGTAAAGGAGTTGAATTTGATAATTATATATTGGCAAAAACAGAAGTAATAAGGGTTAAAAGCGATGATGGCCTTTATGAGCTACCTATGAAAGTTACCTGGCCAGTAAATATGGATAAAACAAAAAAATACCCGGTATTAATAAGTATATATGGGGGGCCAAATGCCGGCACTGTAATGGATAGCTGGGGATTGAGCGGCAACCAGCAATTTTACGCAAAAGAAGGGTTGATTCAGGTGTCTATGGACCATAGAGCCAGCGGACATTTTGGAAAAGAAGGGGTAAATTATATGTATCATAATCTGGGCTACTGGGAAATGAAAGATTACAGCAGCATGGTGAAGTGGTTAGAAGCCAATGGCAATGCAGATTCTACAAAAATATGTATCACTGGTTTTAGTTATGGCGGTTATATGAGTTGTTATGCACTTACTTATGGAGCTGACGTATTTACCCATGCAATGGCAGGAGGAAGTGTTACAGACTGGACCTTGTATGATTCTCATTACACAGAACGTTTTATGGGAACCCAAACTGACAATGCAGCTGGTTACAAATCTAGCTCTGTGCTTAATTATATTGATAAATACAAAGGAAATCTTCAAATTGTACATGGTGTAATTGATGAAAATGTACACATGCAAAACAGTATGCAGTTGATAAGTAAATTACAGGATGCTAAAAAAGATTTTGAATTTATGGTTTATCCTGGTGGTCGCCATGGTTGGGGAGGCAATAAAGGAAGCCATTTTCAAAATTTAAAAACAAAATACATTTACAAATATTTATTAGAAAAAGAAGTTCCAAAAAGTTTACTTAGATAATTCTAAATCGAAAAGCCATCCAGTTATAGACTGCCCCCAAAAAGTTAGACACTTAATGGGGGCATTTTATTATAATTTAAACAAGTTAATTATACAAATAGGTCATTATATAAATTTGCACCCGGCACTACAGAATATTTACTTAAATCTGTAATTCCTTCTGAAGCCAGTACATCTTCATCAATAAAAGTATTGCCGGTACATGCTGCAGATGATTTAGATAAAATAATATAAGCCGCATCTGCAATAATATCAACAGTTCTGCTCATGTTCATCAAAGTATCGCCGCCCAATAAGTTTTGTACCGCAGCTGTAGCAATGGTTGTACGTGGCCAAAGTGCATTGGCTGCAATATTGTATTTTTTTAATTCCGCAGATAAACCCAATGCAATCATACTCATATCATATTTGCTGATGGTATAGGCCAGGTGATGGGCAAACCATTTCAGATCCATATTTATAGGAGGCGATAAATTCAGGATATGCGCATTGGTTCCTTTTTTCAGATAAGGAATACATGCACGACTCATCATAAACGTACCTCTTACGTTAATATCATACATCAGATCGAAGCGCTTTGGTTCTGTTTGTTCTGTTGGCGTTAAATTAATGGCTGATGCATTGTTGATAAGGATATCTATTCCGCCAAATTTTTCGGCAGCCTGCTCTACAACATTTTGAATCTGGTCTTCAAAACGAATATCGCATTGTACTGCCAGTGCTTTTCCTCCAGCAGCTTCCATTTCGGCTGCTGCAGAAAAAATGGTTCCTCCCAGTTTTGGGTTTTCTTCCACACTTTTGCTGGCAATTACAATATTGGCTCCTTCTGCTGCCAGCTTTAATCCTATTGCTTTCCCAATACCACGGCTTGCGCCGGTTATTAATACAGTCTTATTGTTGAACATATTTGTTGTTATTAGATCGTAAAAAGTCAATGATTAAAGCTGCTAACCAGATTACCCCAACACTGCTTCATGCGTGATATTGGTATTGTACAATTTTGAAATTAGACAATTCTCTTTTGCATCTGCAACAGCTGCTGCAAACTGTTCTTCATTTATGCCCGGTACGGTTGCTTTTACATTCAAATGTGATTCGGTGATGGTTCCATCTATCAATGTAATATCACAACGGGTTTCAATGTTATCTGGTGTAAAACCGGCGGCATTTAAAATAAAAGTCAGTTTCATGGTAAAACAACCGGCATGTGCTGCTGCTACTAATTCTTCCGGATTGGTTCCAATTCCATCTTCAAAACGGCTGCTAAAAGAGTATTGTGTTTTATCCAATACAGTACTTTGTGTGCTCAGGTGTCCTTTACCTTCTTTACCTGTTCCCTGCCAAACGGCTTTTGCGTATCTTTTCATTTTTTTGTTTTTAGTGTTTATGATTTAATATTTTTTCAAGATATTCATTTTCATCAAAGCCCACGATTAATTCATTATTAATTTCTAAAATAGGCCTTTTGATAATACTGTTATGCTCCTGCATTATTTTAATGGCTGCAGACTGGTTTTTTACAACTCCTTCATAAGCTGCCATTTCTTTTTTCCAGGTACTGCTTTTTTTGTTAAAGAGGATTTCCCAGTCTTTCTGTTTACACCATTCTTTTAATTTAGAGGCTGTTATTCCTTCTTTTTTATAATCGTGAAATTCAAACGTAATCTCCTTATTATTAAGCCAGTTTATGGCTTTTTTAACCGTATCGCAGTTAGGTATTCCATATAGTTTTATCGTACTCATATCAAAAATCGGGTAAGGTTGGTTTTGTTTTAATAATAGATTCTATCTTTCCCATTACCTCGGTTGTCAATTTTGGTAAAGCATCTAAAGATTTTAAATTAGCCAGTAGTTGTTGTTTTTTGGTTGCACCTAAAATAACTGTACTCACATTCGGATTTTTTAAACACCATGCAATACTTAATGCTGCTGTGGTAATATCCAGTTTATCGGCCAGTTCACTCAGCTTTTTTACTTTTTTTATTTTATCATCTGTTATCCAACGATCCTTTAGCCAGTCAAATCCTTCGAGTGCAAAACGGCTTCCTTTCGGAATACCATCATTGTATTTTCCACTGAGCAATCCC
>CANNJE010000093.1 GCA_947504605.1 Chitinophagaceae bacterium | reverse complement strand
ATTGCTTCCTTTTGAACAAAGGTCTTGCTGCCCAGTTTTGCATGTGGCAATTCCCCTCTTTCAATAATTCTATAAAAAGTCCTTTTGCTCATTCCGAAAATTTGTGATAGATCCTCAATGGTATAATAAGCCTTCATCATCGTTTCCAAAATGGGCGTAATTTTTATTGTAGCAGTTTCAGTATCACTTTTGATAACCTTTACTTCTTTTTCTTTCATCTTCAACGATGCATTATTACACTTAGCAGAACAAAACCGGGTGGTGGTTTTCTTTGCAGCAAAATCATTTTTACAGTATTCGCAAACTCTGGTTACCTGAATATTTGAGCTCATAAATTCTCCATTTTAAGGGATTCGATGTACAATTTACGACAATAAAAGTCATTTTGTGACAAATTGCGACATTTAATTTTTTTATAGTAAGTGACAAATACCTTCAATTTAGGTAAAGATACAAATAAGGTACAAATATTACCAAAACAAGCAAAAATAAATATTTTTCAGGCAAAAGTATATAAACGACAAAACCCTTACTAAGTAAGGGTTTTAATGTGTTTTTGGGTAGTTTTTTATGTGCTTGTTTTTGCCACTTACTTTCCGATACAAAACTTACTAAAAATATAATCCAGTTTATCTTCATTGGTTACCTCACCTGTAATTTCTCCGAGATAATACAAACACCGACGGATGTCCAGTGACAGCAGGTCTCCGGGAAGCTGATTGTCCAGTCCGTTTTTAATGTCAGTTAATGATTGTTGCACCTGCTGCAAAGCCTCGTAATGCCTTGCATTGGTGATGATGGTGCTCTCAGATTCAAGTGATGACTGAACCGTTTGATTAAACAATGCAGTTTCTAATGCAGGTATGCCGGTTTGATTTTTAGCAGAAATAAAATAGATTGCTGTATGATCAGAAAATGTAGACAACAAAGATGCGCTTGCTTCATCTGCCTTATTACCAACAAGTAGGTATTTGATAGCCGTTTCATTAAAAATATTTACCTGCTGCTGTAGGGATTCATTGCTTTCATCCTTAACATCAAAAATATACAAAACGGTATCTGCAGATTTCATTTTCTGCAAACTCCGCTCTATCCCAATATTTTCAATAACATCTGCACTATGACTCCTTATGCCGGCAGTATCTATCAGGCGAAATATAACACCATTAATATTGAGGGTTTCTTCAATCGTGTCCCTTGTTGTTCCGGCGATGGAACTTACGATGGCTCTTTCTTCATTTAAAAGGGTATTGAGTAAGGTAGATTTCCCTGCATTGGGTTTGCCAATGATAGCCACACTTACCCCATTCTTAATCACGTTACCCAATTGAAAAGAGTGCACCAAATGGTCGGTGGTTAAAGTAATTTCCTGAACCAGTTTGTAAAATTTTGTCCTGTCAGCAAATTCAACATCTTCTGTTGCAAAATCCAGCTCCAGTTCAATCAATGCAGCAAACTGTATCAACTGCTCCCGCATATCTTTTAGCTGATTGGAAAATCCACCCCTGATATTATTTAAGGCAGTTTTTTGAGAAGCTTTGGTATTGGATGCAATCAGGTCCGCAACAGCTTCTGCCTGCGTAAGATCCAATTTGCCATTTAAAAAAGCTCTTTGAGTAAACTCTCCTGCCCTGGCCAACCTGGCACCTCCATTCACACATGCATTTATAATCTGTTGTTGAATATAAGGACTGCCATGGCAACTGATCTCTATTGTATCCTCTCCTGTATAACTTTTCGGGCCTTTAAAAAGAGATAATACTACTTCATCTATTGCATTATCGCCCTCTTTTAAAATACCCACATGCAGGGTATGGGTAGGCAAGGCTTCTAGATTTTTTGAGGAAAATAACCGGTTAATGATTGTAAAAGCATCTGCTCCGCTAATCCTTATTACCGCAATAGCGCCAATTCCCGGTGCTGTTGCAGCTGCCACAATTGTATCACTCCAGCCAGACAATTTATTAATCATACCTCAAAGATACTCCCAACTTTATCTACTGAGATATAATTGGCAGGGATATTTCTGCTATCTTTTTATTTTCTGATTCTGTTAGCTCATCAATATAATATCGTTTTACAACACTAATACTGCATTCATCCACAACATCTATCAGATTTTTAAAATTTGAATGACCCATTGGCTTAATGATAAGGACCATATTATCTTTCCCAATCTTATTCATAACACGCTTCCTTTTTTCAACAATCAATTTTCTGATACTAGTGGAGGAGTAGTCACTTGTTTTATAAAGGGCATTTTCTTCTTTCCCTTCATAATAAAACAATTGGTTGTTGCTGGCAAGGATAAATGTTAAGGCACAGGATTCGCAAACAGCATCGGTTACATCAATTTCTTTATCATTGGGTAATACCAAATTCATTGCCTTGGCATCCGTAAGTGCTGCAGTAAAAATAAAAAAAGTAATGAGTATAAATCCCAAATCTACCATTGGCGTTAGGTCTACCCTGGTTGATTTTTTGTTACACTGTGTACGTTTGTTTTTATTTTGCGATGTCTGATTGGTTATTTCTGCCATAATAGTTAGTTTTAATTAAGAGGGCAGCTTCAGTATATTCCATAAAAAAACCTCCCGTTTGGGAGGTTTAAAAAAGTAGTTTTTAAATCTTATTGTTCCTGAACAACAAAAGTGATAGGCTGACGACGATATGCATTTACATACCTGCCATTTTGTTGAGCTGGTGTCCATTTAGGACCCTTTTTGATAATTTTTATAGCTTCTGCTTCCATACCGTAACCATGTTTGCTCTCAGCAACCACATCACTGATACTACCATCTCTGCTCACAATAAAACGAACAATAACAGTATAAGTTCCTTCTGAAGCGCCGTTATCTACCGGAGTATTGGCATCAAGGTTATTCCTAAGGTACTTTGTCCATGCGGATGCTCCACCAGGATATTCAGCTTCGATCTCTACTTTATTAAAGACCTTGCCTTCATCATCATCTCTTGGAGCCTCTGCTACTACTGTTCCCTTATCTTCTACCGGTGCCTGCACAACCTGTACTTTATTTTCACTTTCTACCGTTTTTGTACTGATAGCAGCATCTTCATGAATTTCTTCCACTTTCTCTATAACTTCTTCGTCTTTTACAACTTTAGGAGGCGTAAATTTCACCTGGTTAATTTCAGGCGGTGGGGGTGGTTTTACAGGTGGGGGTGGTGGAACTGGCGCTGCGGGTTCATCCTTTTTAATTTCTGCCATTTGCGTATCCAGCACATCAATATCATCCTGTCTGCTATTAGCTACTTTATTAGCCAAAACTGATCCCAACAAGATTACAGCCAATGCAATAAAAGTGGCTAGTAGGGCTTTTTTTAGCCTGCTGGAATAGGTTTTACGCAAATCATAAGCCCCGTATGATTTATTTTTTCCGTCGAAAATAATATCGAGCAGATCTGCGCTTAAAATTTTATTTGCTTCCATTTTAATGTCTTTATAATGAGATTCAAACTTGTCTTAAATCCATAAATTATTTAACCCCATTGGCTACTTCCGTTAGCCTTATTAACTCCGCTTCTGTAATTGTCATATCCACTTCTGCATAGTGACCCGGAGGCACCGCAGATATAGACATTTCATCCAAAATATCAATAGCGTTTTTAAAAGTTGAAGTAGAATCCGATTTAATAATATACATCAGGTCATCAATTGGAGTAGCTTTTTTCTTCTCAAGAATCAGGTTCCTGATATCTTTAAAATTACTGCTCTTAAATTGCTCTGAAATAGTATTGGGATCCAATTGTCCGTAATAATAATAAATCTGGTCTGCCTTTCCCAAAAGAATGGTCATAGCGCCTGAATTTTTTACTTTCATTTGCTCTTCCGGTTTGTCATCTTTTGGTTCATTCATATTCATAGCCGTGCTCTGTTGCATCGTGGTTGTAAATACGAAGAATGTTACCAGCAAGAAACCCAGATCCACCATTGGAGTCAGATCCACACGGGTAGATAGTTTTTTTCCTTTTTTTACGCCCGGGCCTTTCTTATGACTGCCACCCGACGAGGTATCCATTTCTGCCATGTCGCTTCTTTTTTATAATGTTATAAAAAGCATTTACGCTTATTTTTTTACGGGAGGATTCAGGTATAATTCAGAACCAACAGGAACAGCTTCGCCATTCGTTACAATTCTAAACTTAAATAACTGATTCTTCTTAAAAGCCAATTTGATGTTTTTGAAAACCGGATACAAGGCCTGATTATCGCCCTTTACCAATAACATCTCTTGTAGCTTTGCCTGATCCCCTCCTGCATAAACATTGGTTACACTTGCCAACCAATCAACCATTTCATTTGTCGCACTATCCTGAATGGGAATACCGGGCAATTTCGATGGCGGAATCGGTGTTTTTAAGGTAAGCGATCCTTTAATCTGGTTTAATGGTAAACCGATGAATTCATCTTTATTCCATTTTGCCAGTTCTGCAGGAGTAAGATTTAAACCTTTGGTAAGGTTAATATTTTCCAAAATCGCTGATTTTTTGGTATCATCGCCCAATGTAAGAAAGGCACGCCCATCCTTGGTCATAGTGATCAGGATAGATTTATCCGGTGCTGCCTTTGCAGAAATTGAATTAGGCGGTGTTACAGAAAGTACTTCCTGTGGCTTTTGTTTGGTTGCCAATATGAAAAACGACAACAACAGAAAAGCCACATCACACATCGCCGTCATATCTACGATGGTACTTTTGCGGGGTAATTTAACTTTTGGCATTTCAAATTATTTATTGATTTACTTAAGATGCAAATTTTCTCTTATTCCATACAGAATTATCTGTATAAAGAAGCAAAGCTTTGAGTCAAAGTAAATCCAGATTCGTCAATACCGTAAGTGATACCATCAATTTTGGTAGTGAACATATTGTAAAAAATAATAGAAACAGCTGAAGTACCAATACCTAATGCAGTGTTATACAAGGCCTCAGAAATACCCTGAGAAAGTGAGCTTGCTGCAGCTCCACCACCTGTGTCTTCGCCCAATGCAGAGAATGAACGAATCATACCTAATACAGTACCAAACAATCCCAATAGAGTCGCAATAGAAGCGATCGTAGAAAGGAATACCAAGTTTTTCTCCAACATCGGAAGTTCAAGCGCCGTTGCTTCTTCTACTTCTTTCTGAATAGCAACCACTTTTTGTTCTGTATTTAGATCTGTATTGCTGATCATTTCTTTATAACGGTGAAGACCTGCTTTCATTACATTACCAACAGATCCTTGTTGTTTGTCACACTCTGTAAGAGCAGCATCCACATTTTTGTTGGCAAGGTGATATTGCACTTTACGCACAAAATCAGCATTATTTCCAGTACCATTTGCTTTTGCAATGGTTAAGAATCTTTCAATTACGAAAACAATGGCAGTTAAGAATGTACCAATCAGAATAGGTACAACGATTCCCCCAAGATACATTTTTGAAATATTTGATGTTGGACCTTCATGATCTGGCCAGAACCAACCTGTTCCTGGTTTTTCGAAATTTGAAGTACTACCCAAACCGAATCTCCAAATACAATAGCCTATTAAAATACATAGAACGGGAGCTATCCAGGAGATAGCATTACCAGTTTTTTTTGCCTGAACTGAGGTTACTGGTTTTACTGTTGCAGTTGGTTTTGTTTCTGCCATAACATTCAATTTTTAAATAGTGAAAATAAAATACTAATTGTTTTGATTTTGTAATGCAATTTATAAATACTGATTTGAATTTTAATTGGGCTCAGGATTCGTGGCGCACAAGTTAATAAAATAATTGAATGCAGAAACAGGAGAGCAACATTTTTTTTACATTATTTAATTATGAACAGAAATCAAAGTATTTGACTTGAAAAAAATATTTTATACTTCTTTTTTAGTACCCGTTATTCATACCGCAATGCCACAATCGGATCTAATTTAGAAGCCTTGTAAGCCGGATACAATCCTGCTACTAAACCAACCACACTGCATACAAAAACAGCTGCTATAACCCAGCCCCAGGGCACCACAAAGCCCGTTTTTAATAAAACCGCTACCAGATTGCCTACTAAAATCCCTGCCACTATCCCTGCTGCTGCTCCCATTAAACTTATTAATACAGATTCAAAAAGGAATTGGGACCGCACATCTTTGGCAGTACATCCCAATGCTTTGGAAAGCCCGATCTCCTTTGTACGTTCATTTACAGCCACCAACATAATATTCATTAATCCTATAGCTGCACCAATAAGCGTAATAAAAGCAATCCCAATCGTTCCCTTTTCCAAAAAACCAAGATTGGTAAGCAGGGTTTGCGCAATACTGTCGCTCTTATCAATAAAAAAATTACTTTCTTCTTTTACATCCAGTTTACGAATGGGCCTGAATGTGCCCTCCGCCTCTGCCGTGGCAATATCCATTAATTTAAGATCTCCCACCATCGCAGCTATAAGATAAGAAGTACTGGAAGTTGCATACATCCTCCTTACATTATTAAAGGGTGTAATAATAACCCTGCTGGTATTAAAAAATGCACTAGATCCTTTGTCCTCCAGCACCGCTATTACCCGATAGGGAATATGATCCACACTTATTACTGCATCGATGGCCTTTTCGGGATTCTCAGAAAATAATTTGGTAGCTACCCCACTGCCAATCATACACACATTTCGGCCGGTTTCAATTTCCCCAGGGGTAAAATTTCTGCCATATTTTAATGAATAACCATTGATTTCCAGGTAATTTTCATCCCCTCCAAATACATTCACATCAGGATTTGTCTTTTTCCTATTGGTATTTACCACAATACTTCCCGGCCCCCTTAACGAAATACCCACCTTGGTTCCCGGAAAATTATACCTTTCTTTAAACTCCCTTGCTTCATCATAGGTAATCACCATTCCCATCTTAGACTTTTTTTCTTTCAGGGAACTCTTTTTTGTTAAACCAGAATTTTGCCCCCCTTCACGGCCTCCACCGAATCTAATAGTGCGATCCTTGTACCTGATGCTGAAAGAATTGGCTCCCATAGTAGAAAAACTGCTCGTAAGACTGTTACTGGCGGCCTTGATAGCGGTAATAATAAGTATAAGTGCAAATATGCCCAATGCCATTATTATGACAGTAATGGCTGTGCGCAGTTTATTGCCTTTTACATTCTTCCACGATAATTGAAGGGAGTCTTTATAAGTCATTCATTGCCTATTAACCCTAAAGGTAAGCCACAGAATAAATTAAGTAGAAAAGTTTTTATGAATGGTGTTAGTGGTATAACCAGCCTATCAAAAATTCAGGATAAACACCCAGCGCAATGATAATAACAGCCGCAATAACCAACAGCACTTTAAAGCCTGTTGTTATTTCACCGGCTTCTATCGCCTGCTCTTCCGACTTCTTAAAATACATTGCTTGTATAATCCTGAAATAATAAAAAGCACTGATCGCTGCAAATAATACTGCAACAATTACCAGCCAGAAATTATGCCCATTTTCAACAGCAGCCATCAGCATAAAAAATTTACCCTGAAACCCTGCAGTTAATGGTATACCCGTTAAAGAAAAAAGAAAAATAGTAGCTGTTAATGCAACCACAGGCTCCTGTTTTGCCAACCCATTAAATCCTTCAATGGTATAATCCTTCATCCTTATTAATATGGCAAAAAGCCCAATCGTTGCTACACTGTATGCTGCAGAATACAATACCAACCCTTCTCTTCCCCAATTATTTAATGCAAACAAAGACAGCATCATAAAACCCGCCTGAGCAATACTTGAGTATGCCAGCATTCTTTTTACACTCTGTTGAAAAATAGCGGTAATATTTCCTATAAGTAAAGTGGCTATGGTAATCACTACAATCAGCGTTTGCCATTGATCCTGAATTTGCCCGAATGCATTTTCAAACAAACGTACAAAGGCAAAAAAGCTGGCAATTTTCACAATCGTACTCATAAAAGAAGTAAATACCGTTGGGGCACCGTCATACACATCAGGCGTCCAAAAATGAAATGGTGCAGCGGAAACTTTAAATGACATAGAGATCATTAAAAAGGTAAGACCAACCGCAACCATCGCAGGCATTTTACCAACGCCCAATTCAATATTGTTTATATAAAAAGAGGCATTGGGATTACCTCCATAAATAAAAGCAATCCCCATCAGCATGATGCCGGTAGAGAAACTACCCATTAAAAAATATTTAAGCGAAGCCTCATTGCTTTTTAAATTTCTTTTATCACTGCCTGTAAGAATATACAACGGAATGGAAATAATCTCTATCCCGATAAACAACAACAACAAAGTATTAAACGTAGCTGCAAGTGACACGCCGCAAAGAATAAAAAACAACAACGCAAAATATTCACCCACATGCTCACCCACTTTTTCTACATCCCTTCCGCTAAGCAGAAAAAACAAAAGTGTGCTGCCAAATGCTACCGCCAGAAAACTAAGGTTTAAACTGTTGGTACGAATCATGTCCATCGTATCCACCGCAAACAGTGCTTTGCCGGAATAAAGTTCCAGGGCATTTAAAATAAATAACAGGCTGATACCTGCAATAGCAAGATACCTTGGAGTGGTTTTACTTTTTGTAAAAACACCGCTGAACATCATTACGATACCCCAGATTGCAGAAAATATAATTGCGTTCATAATTTGATTCTAATATTTTTACCTTCTTTGCTCCGATTACTTTTTAATAGCTATTAAGTGACTTACTGCCTCTTTTGTAAAATCTATAAGAGGTTGAGGCATGATTCCAAAAAGGAATATAAAAGCAACGATAACCAATAAAGAAGCTTTTTCGGCAAATGAAATATCTGTTATCCCTTCTGTAAGAGAATTACTGTTTCCGTAAAATACTTTTTGTATCATTCTTAATGTATACACCGCAGCCAGAATGATTCCAAAACCCGCAGCAACCGCATACCATATATTCAGCTGAAACAATCCACTAAACATTAAGAATTCACCTACAAAAGCATTGGTAAGTGGTAAGCCAATATTTGCCAATGCAATAATCACCAGAAAAATGGTTAGTGCAGGCGCTTTGTGTGCAACTCCTCCCAATTGAGAAATATTTTTTGCACCCGTTTGTCTTTCTATCATATCTACCACAATCCACATCCCGATAATATTGATACCATGGTTAAACATTTGTATCATCGCTCCCTGCACACTCAGTTCATTCAGTGCAAACAAGGCTGCACACATTAAACCAATATGCGCAATGGAAGAATAGGCAATTAATTTTTTAATATTATCCTGTTTGATGGCAATAAAACTAGCGTAAAGAATACCTATAATGCAAAGGATAATTACAATACCCGAAAAACTTTGAGCAGCCACCGGGAACACAGGAATAAGCCACCTGATCACAGCAAACAAACCCATCTTCACCATCAAACCACTTAATACCATGGTAACTGAAGTTGGCGACTGATCATACGTATCAGGCTGCCAGGTATGAAAAGGAAATATCGGCATCTTAATAGCAAACGCAGTAAAAAATAACCAGAACAACCATTTTTGCTGTTCAGGATTTAAACTTGCTGCCAAAAAAGACTGTAATGCAAATGAATGCTGCGAAATAGACCCATCTTCAAAAACACGTTGTGGCGTATGTTGGTACACATAAATAATTCCGATTAGCATAAGCAGTGAACCGGCGAATGTGTATACAAAAAACTTAAAGGTTGTTTGTATCCTTTTTTCACCACCCCATTTGCTGCAAAGAAAATAAACAGGTATCAAGGCTAGCTCCCAGAAAAAATAAAACAACAAAGCATCCATCGCAACAAATACCCCCATCAAACCAGCCTGGGTAAGCAACATCAACCCATAAAATGCAGCAGGGTTTTTATAATTATTTTTTTGCGTACTGATAAAAATAATCGGAAAACTTAATGCTGTTAGAAAACTTAACAACCTGCCGGTTCCATCCAGCCCAACATAAAAACTGTTGCCAATATGTTTTAACCAGTAATAGTTTACCCTGTTATACGTGGCATACTTTGAATCATCTGCATAAAACAAACTAGCCACCGATACTGCAAGAATAAGCAGCGACGCAAGGATAGCCAGATTTTTAGCAGAGCCTTGCCCTTTTAGAAAAAAAGCAATAAGGCCGGCTACCAATGGTAACCAAATTAATAACTCCGGAAATGTAATGTAACTGCCCACTATTTATAATTTTTACGCAAATAATTGGATGATAAATAAAACCAGCATGCCGATAACCATCAATAAAACATATACCCCAACCTGGCCATTTTGAATTAATCTTAATTGACGACTGCCATAATTAACCAGTTTCCCTACCCCATTCACAAACCCATCAATTCCTTTCTTTTCTACCACAATGTCAAAGAAACCTGCCAGAGAACGCAATGGTTTTACAATGGCCGCTTCATAAATTTCATCTACATACCATTTGTTCTGTAAGAAACGACCAAAGCCGGTTGCTTCACCTGCTGCTTTGTAATTTTTAAATTTAACCCAAGCAAATAAAATAGACGCCAGCACCAATACTGTTGACAATCCCATCAGTAAAAATTCTGTATTATGTGTTAAATGATGTTCAACAGATTTTACAACAGGTGATAAATACTGTGCCAACTCATGTTTGCCCCCCAATACTTCTGGTACACCAACATATCCTCCAATCACACTCAGTACAGCCAATATAATTAATGGAATAGTCATCGCCGCAGGACTTTCATGCAGGTGATGTTCCTGCTCCTGTGTGCCACGGAATTTTCCGGTGAACGTTACGAAATATAAACGGAACATATAAAATGCAGTAAGCAATGCGGTAAATAAAGCAATGCCATATAAAAGCGTACCATGCCCGTAAGCGCCGGCTAAAATTTCATCCTTACTAAAAAACCCTGAGAAACCCGGAATACCCGCAATGGCTAAACAACCTATTAAAAAAGTAATACTCGTAATTTTCATATGCTTATGCAAACCACCCATATTGCGGATATCCTGCTCGCCTCCCATGGCATGAATCACACTGCCACTTCCAAGAAACATCAAGGCTTTGAAAAAAGCATGGGTGAGCACATGAAAAACAGCAGCCACATAATTACCCGTACCCAATGCAAGGAACATAAACCCCAGCTGACTAACAGTAGAATAAGCCAATACTTTTTTAATATCATTTTGCTGTATGGCAATAGAAGCGGCAACCAATGCAGTGGCCATACCTACAACCGTAATAACAGTTTGTGT
>CANNJE010000092.1 GCA_947504605.1 Chitinophagaceae bacterium | reverse complement strand
GCAGCTGCATCTAATTTAAAGTTAAGATCGGCTATTAATCCAATACCGCTTACGGTTAATGGAATATCCACTCCGGCTGCATTATCATCCGGTATGGCTACTGCAGGACCGGTATAACTTACCAGATTAACACATGGAGGAGGAGGAGGAGGTGCATTATAAGTTACTGAATTATCAGTACTTGTAGATGCGGTATTAGGATCGCTTGTACCATTTGTACAAACACCTGCAGGAACCGTAGCAATAACTGTTCCGCTGGTTGTCATACCAGAAACAGCTACATTATATGTAGTACCGCTTCCGGTAACTGTACCTGTTGTTGCTCCGGCTGTTCCTGTTAAAACAACATCACCGGTTGCAAAACCTGTAACCACCTGACTAAACACCACGGTAAAGTTAATAGGTGATGTTGATGTAGGATCGGTTTGTGCTGCTGCCTGGTTAATTGTAACATTAGGCGCAATGGTTGCTATACAGCATGCACGTTGCGAAATGGTAACGTCATCAATTCTCCATCCTGTTGCAGCAACGCTGTTATCTGAACCCATGCGGAATCTCAGCTTAATATTTTGTCCTGCAGCGGCTGCTGGCAATGTAACAGTAGAAGTTAAGAAGCTTCCCGCTGTGCCTGTCCAGGCCTGACGGTTAGCAAGTGGATTTGAGAATGATCCACTGATTGTTCCATTATAACCTCCGGATGTAAATGTACCACCGGCTGTTATTATATCCTGATAAGCGGCTGCATTGATTGAAATTTCAAGAACTCCACCATCAAAGTTACTTTCAGTTGCATAATTATTTCTAAAACTTAAGCTTGCGCCCGGGGCACTTATTGCTATGGTAGGAGTTTCAATAATTTTATCTGAAACAACACCTGGATTATCAACAAATATAGAATTTGGAGCTGATACCGATGCGGCACTTGATGTAACCCAAAGTGGCGCTGGTCCGCTGGCGTTTGCAGCAACCCATCCGGCAGGTAATGCAGGTGCGGTTACAGCATCAAAATTTTGTGTAAATGAGGTAGTTATAACACCTGTTACAAAATTATAGGTTATTGTTCCCAGGTTAACTGCACCATCCTGTAATTGGATTGAAGCTGTAACCGTACCGCCGCATGTTGTATTTGCAGTAAAACTAAATGTTCTGCAAACTGCAGCACCACCAGCTATAACTACACCATAGTTTTGTGGAGCACTGGGGGCTGTAACACCACCGGTTGCTAACAATGTACCTACAAGGGTAGCAGTATTACTTGTACCTGTATTTAGTACACAGAAACTGATACTTACTGTTTCATTTGGATCGATTACCGTATTTGCAGGGGCACAACTTTCAGTTGTAATAGTTGAAGCGCCAGCAATCATTAGCGGTGCCGCAGGACCGCCGGTTATATTAAAGTTGGCATTAGAAATATCAAAGAAGATATTACCAACGGCTTCAATTTTTATCCTGGCTGTTGTACTTGTAACACTAGGTATTACAAATGATTCAGTACCATCATTTGGCGTGCTGGATGAAAGAACTGTTGGGAATGTTGTACCACCATCAGTTGATAATGATATTTTAACATTGGCACAATTCACAGGTGCTCCGGCAGTTCCATTTACATCCCAGGTAACTGCCTGAGTTGAACCACCTGGCCAGGTTACACCTGTATTAGGTGATGTTACCTGAAATGGTCCAGCAGCATTTGTAACAGAAACCGTCACATCAGTAAAAGCTGTTTGAGCAACAGCAATTGGAGCAACGGCACTATAAGCATGATTATCTCTAACAGTTAACCTGAAGTTTAGGTTTCTTGAAACTGAACTTAAGGCTTCAATATTACAAACAGCATCTCCACCCGGTAAAGGAGGAGTTACATATAAACCAGCCAAAATGGTTGATAATTTAGGAAAAAGTCTTGTTCCGGATACTGTAGCTGGAAATGTTAACCAGTTTGGTCCTGTAAGTTTAGTTGGTGATGCAACACTGTTTGCGCCTGAAGTTGTAGCATTATCATTTTGCTCCCAACAATAGGTTAACACATCACCAGGATTAGCATCAGTAGCAGAACCGGTGAGTGCAAATGGTGTGCTGATAGGAATGGTAACATTAGCCACTGCTCCTACAACAGGTGTTGCGTTATTAGCAGTAATATTTGTGGTAATCGGACAGGTTTTAGTGGCTAAATTAGCCTGAATTTGTCCGATTGTGGTTTCATGAAAAATATCAATAGAATGTGGTGCCGGATCATAGCTTGTAATACCAGCATAACCCATGATGGTGATTCCTGCGCCAACTTCTTTATTTTGTCCGGTACCTTCAAGGCCATGTGAAAAAGTATGATTACCGCCTAATTGATGACCTACTTCATGAGCTACGTAATCAATATCAAAATTATCGCCCATGGGGATATTATCAGCAGGTGAAGTAATTCCCGCACCTTTAGCAAGTGACGTTGCCGTTGGAGGGTCAACACATACACAACCAATACATCCTGCATTTCCTCCGCCACCTGAAGCTCCAAACATGTGACCAATGTCGTAATTGGCATTTGTAATAATGGCAGTTAATGTTTGTTGTAATTGTAAATTCCAACTTCCCATTGTGGTATAAGGATCCGTTGCGGGGTCATAATAAATAACCTGGGTAGTTGTTCCGATTAAATTAAGATGTAAGGCAAGGTCTTTTTCATAACAACCATTACAACGAGTAAGGGTTGCATTAAATGCAGCTAAAACCAAACCAACCTGGGCAGCACTTGTTGCTCCGAAATAGTTAGAATACTCCCCATTACAAGACTGTGCTAATCGCATGGTCTTTAACTCTCCCGTTGAACTACCGGTAAGATTTGAATTAGGAATTTTAATACTTGCAGCAAATTGCTTATCCTCTGTAGAACAAGTCCATGGTAATTTACCTTTTTCTCTTTGAGATTTGAAAACGGCATAAACAACATGGTCTCTAGAAAAAGCTTCAATAAACTCATTGTCCTTTTCTGTTCTGAAAATCATCGTTTGTATACCCTGTGGCGAAATGCTCAGTTTTAAAGTCGCAGCTTTATCTGTAATGCCGGTACCGGTAAAAGCCCTGATCTCGGGGAACCGGGCTTGTAAATCCGGTTCAAAATTTGACGTTTCGTGAACCTCAAATTGTTCAAAATTACCATCCGTATTAGGCAATGAGATTACCGTTGAACGCTTTGCACTGTTATCAACAATAGCAAATAATTCTTGCCTTAAAGGTTGAATATTTAAGTTAAATAATTTAAACTCTTTTGGAAATGATATTCTTGCAACAGATTTGTCGGTAATCATATTACCACGACTATCATTATTTGCAGACCAAAATTTGTCAGATTGTGAAAACCCTAAAGTAGCAATTAACGCAAACAGTAGTGTTAACAGTAAAGATTTTTTCATGATTTGTTTATTTTATTGAATGTTGTACTAAATATCAAAATCCGGGATTGCCGGCTGAAAGCATTTGCTGCTTTTCATTAAAGTAACTTGTAAATTCACTCAAACAGAATTATCTACAGCCTTTTCAAAGGCCTGTGCATGTGCTGTAAAAAGAGAGGGAAAAAATAAAATAGTAATAGGTAAGAGTAGCATTTTTCTCATTAAAATCAGTTTTGAAGTGAAAATAGTCTATGGTAATAAAAAGTTAAATTAAAAGAAAATTCTAAAAGAAACAAATAATATTTTTTTTATTTTCAAAAGATTTTGGCAGTTAGGCAGTTTGGGTATCAATAAAGTATAAAAAAATTATCTATTTACGGTCCCTTTATTTGTCATTTAGCTATTGAAGCTTTATTCATCCTTTTACGATTTATTTTACTTTTAGCAGCCTCTATACTTTTCTGGCATGCCTAATATATTTTTTATCTGGTAAAAAGCGCAGGATCAATATTAACAAATAGGCCATCGTTACGAAGTTCAATAGGGAATGTTTTTAAACAATACCCTTCGCCGCTTGTATTTTTGCCATTGGCAGGGTTAAATTTATACCGATGTAATGGGCAAACCAAATTGCCGACAGCATCTATATAACCATTTGCCAAAAGACCTCCTGCATGCGGACATTTTTGAGTGCAGGCAAAAATCTGATGATGATACAACCCCACGCAAATTATTTTACCATAAACGTCCACTTCTGCTAGTCCGGTTGATGAAAAGTTGATATCGGCCAGGGTTTCGGCTATTTTATACCAGGTATTTTGGGGAGGTAAGTGCATATCGGTTTAATAAAAAAATTCAGCCCTATACGGATATCTTATATGATACATGTCTCTTACTGAATTCAATATGGTTTGACGCAGATCATCGAGATTTGTTTTTTCCGTTGCCGAAACAAATACACAGTTTCCCTTGGTTTCATTTTGCCAGCGCTGCTTTAAATCAACTAATATGTCTGTTTTTACCTCCGGGTTCAGCCACTGATCAAACGCCAGTTCTTCATATTTATCCATCTTATTAAAAATAGTGATCACCGGTTTATCATCTGCTTTTAGCTCGGCCAGGGTTTTGTTCACAACCAGCAACTGGTCTTCGTATTGCGGATGAGAGATATCAACCACATGTAATAAAACATCAGCTTCACGAACCTCATCAAGTGTACTTTTAAAACTTTCTATCAGGTGGTGCGGCAGCTTGCGTATAAACCCTACCGTATCACTAAGTAAAAATGGTGTTTGTTCAAATACCACTTTTCGGGTGGTGGTATCCAGTGTGGCAAATAATTTATTTTCGGCAAATACATCACTTTTGCTTAACACATTCATCAGGGTTGATTTGCCCACATTGGTATAACCTACCAGTGCCACTCTTATAAATTCGCCACGATCTTTACGTTGTGTAAATGACTGTTTATCAATTTCGGCCAGGCGTTTGCGCAACAGGCTGATTTTGTCTTTTACTATACGGCGATCCGTTTCAATTTCGGTTTCGCCCGGGCCTCGGGTACCAACCCCGCCACCCTGGCGTTCCAGGTGTTTCCACATACCCTTCAATCGGGGTAAAATATATTGATATTGCGCCAGTTCTACCTGTGTTTTTGCCTGTGCGGTTTTGGCGCGGCTTGCAAAAATATCAAGTATTAAATCGCTCCGGTCAATTGTTTTTACATTGAGTTCTTTTTCTATGTTTTGAATTTGGGAGCCGGTTAGTTCATCATCAAATATAACCAGGCTTATATTTCCTTTAAGTTGGATGTATTGTTTTATTTCTTCCAGTTTACCTTTACCCACAAAAATTTTACTATCGGGGTGTGGTAGTTTTTGGGTAAACCGTTTTACCGCTATGGCCCCTGCTGTTTCGGCTAAAAAAGTCAGTTCGTCCAGGTATTCATTTACCATTGGCTCGGTTTGTTCTTTATAAATTAACCCTATAAGAATAGCCTGCTCTTCGGACCTGATTATTTTTTTAGTTTCTATCAATATGATTTATTTTTTTGCCTTAGGGAAGGAGTTTAAAAAATTTAAAAATAAAGCGTTCCGCAAATGATCCGGAACGCTTCAAGGTATAAAAAAATTATTAATTAGTTTTTTGCAGCGGCCGGGCCCGACATCCACTTAACCATTTCGGGGCAGGATTTAAATTCATCATCTACTAAAATATAATATGTTACCAGTTTTTTATTAAACCATTGCTCCAGTACATTATTCTTTTTTACTTCCAATGCCCTTTGGGAAATACGATCATAATCATCTTTCAGATTCTCACGATGGGGTTCGGTTCTTGTTTTTAAATACACAATACGTACCCCTTTTCTGCCTCGTTCATCAACATATTCAGTGGGTTGTGAATATTGACCGGCTTTAAGATCTTTCAACATCAGTACAAGGTCCTTATCAAGTTGGTCGATAGTAACATAAGAGCTTCCGTCTTTGCCGGTAATTTGTCCGGCGGTAAACTTACTGGCGTCGTCATCACTATACTTGGCAACAGCAGCACCAAAATCGATGGTACCGGTAATTAATTTAGCACGAATGGTATCCAATTTATTGATCCCTTCTTTTATTTCATAAGAGGTAACCTGTGGTATCAGCAATAAATGCCTTACAGAAGCATCGTCTCCGGCACGGCTAACCAATTGCATGATATGATAGCCGAATTTGGTTTTGAAGGGATTTGAAACCTGTCCGGGTTTTAGTGTAAATGCTTTGCCCAGCCAAACCGGATCAAGTTCTTTTGAATACCGGTTAACATCGTATTGACCGCCTGTTTCTTTACTACCCGGGTCCTGCGTATAGATGCTGGCCAGAGAAGCGAAATCTTTTTTACCGGATTCAATCTGTTCCTTAAATTCTTTTAGTTGTTGAATACAATACTCCTCTGCATCCCGGTGGGCTTTTGGATAGGCTAAGATCTGACTGATCTCCACTTCGCTTTCGTAGAGGAACAGGCTGTCCCTGGGGATTTTTTCAAAGTATTCGTTTACTTCTTTGGGTGTTATGCGAACATTTTCAACAACTTTATTACGCATGGCCTTAGCAAGTTCCTGTTCACGTATGGGTTCTCTAAAATCCTCTTTAAGTTGATAAATGGTTTTCCCGGCCACTTTTTCCAATTCGTCTTTGGATCCAAACTGACTTATAAAACCTCGTATTCTGTTATCGATTATCGTTTCTACTTCTTCATCTGTAACCGGCAGGGAGTCTTTTTCGGCCTGTAAAACCAGTGCTTTAATACCCATGGCCTGCTCAAGTAACATGCATCTGCCGTTAGCAGGTATTTCAATTTTCTGGCGTTCCATATCAATAATGCTATTATCGATATCGCTTTTTAAAATAACTTTATTACCAACAACAGCAACGATCTTGTCGGCGATAATTGGTTTGGGCTGACTGTTTTGAGCAATTGATGCAGACTTAAAACCAAAAGCTGCAATAAAAAACAGTAAATAATTTTTCATGTTTTATTTTTATTTATTTTGGTCATCCCATAAAAATTGGGACAGGCTATGGAATTCGCCACTAAACATGTTGGTTGATGTCAACATTTATTATGGCTCATTTCATCAAAATAATTTTAATCGTCCTGTTATATTGAGTAAAATTTAAACCCCGTTGTATCAAAAATAAACCACTGTGCTATAACCGGGCTTTTACAACAGTTCATTTAACAAAAGATTCGGAAGTATGGCTGAAGATTAATTTAATAAAGATGCTCATACGCTACTATAATGTACGCTTAACTTCAATTTCTTCAAAGGCTTCCACTATATCACCCACTTTTATATCGTTGTAGTTTCTTACAGTTAAGCCACATTCCATACTGGACGTCACTTCTTTTGCATCGTCTTTAAATCTTTTTAAACTACCCAACTCTCCTGTAAATATTACAATGCCGTCCCGGATTAGCCTGATACGGTTATTTCTTGCCATTTTACCATCCAAAACGAAACAGCCGGCAACACTGGCTTTATCAAACTTATACACTTCTCTTATTTCCACATTAGCCAGTATTTTTTCTTCAACGCTTGGCTCCAACATACCTTCCATCGCACTCTTAATTTCTTCAATGGCATTATAAATGATCGAATACAATTTTATCTGAATGGCCTCCTGCTCGGCTAATTTAGCTGCCTGAATGGCCGGCCTTACATTAAAGCCGATAATAATAGCATCAGAAGCGTTGGCCAGCGTAACATCGCTTTCGGTAATGGCGCCCACTGCCTTATGAATTACTTTAATTACAATTTCTTCGGTACTTAATTTTTGTAATGAATCGCTTAATGCTTCTACCGATCCATCCACATCACCTTTAATAATTACATTAAGTTCTTTAAAGCTTCCCAGTGCCAAACGGCGTCCGATCTCATCAAGTGTGATATGTTTTCTGGCTCGCATTCCCTGTTCACGTAAAATCTGACCACGCTTATACGCATTTGACCTGGCATCACTTTCATTGGCATAAACTTTAAACGTTTCTCCAGCTTGTGGGGCTCCGTTTAGTCCTAAAATTAATACCGGGGTAGATGGGGGTGCTTTTTCTACACGTAGATTTCTTTCATTATACATGGCTTTTATCTTGCCAAAATACTGTCCGGATACGATCATATCACCAACCTTTAATGTTCCGTTTTGAACCAGTATGGTGGCTACATATCCACGGCCTTTATCAAGTGTAGCTTCAATTACTGTACCACTAGCCTCCCTGTCGGGATTGGCTTTTAATTCAAGAATATCTGTTTCCAGTAATATTTTTTCCATCAGCAGGTCAATATTCAGGCCATTTTTGGCACTAATTTCCTGGCTTTGATATTTTCCTCCCCAACTTTCTACCAACACATTCATTCCGGAAAGTTGTTCTTTAATTTTTTCGGGATTGGCACCGTCTTTATCCATTTTGTTAATGGCAAATATCATCGGTACATTGGCCGCCTGGGCATGTGAAATGGCTTCTTTTGTTTGTGGCATTACCGCATCATCGGCAGCCACAACAATAACGGCAATATCAGTAACCTTGGCACCACGGGCCCGCATAGCCGTAAAGGCCTCGTGACCCGGTGTATCCAAAAAGGTAATATTTCTGCCATCGGTTAAGGTTACTTCATAAGCGCCTATATGCTGTGTAATGCCGCCGGCCTCTCCGGCAATTACATTGGTGTTGCGGATATAATCCAGCAGCGACGTTTTACCATGATCAACGTGACCCATGATGGTAACAATTGGTGCTCTTGATTTTAAGTCAGCTTCAGTATCTTCCTCATCATCATTATCCAAATCACCGGCATCTTCCACACCTATAAATTCCACTTCAAAATTAAATTCACTGGCAACCAGTTCAATCACATCTGCTTCAAGTCGCTGATTAATGGATACCATTATACCCAGGCTCATACATTTGCTGATCACATCAGCAAAACTAACATCCATTAAACCTGCCAACTCACTTACAGAAATATATTCTGTTACCTGAAGTTTGTTACTTTCATCAACACCGGTACCCGCATGTTCGGCATGTTCATCTCGTTTGGCTTTACGGTATTTTGCTTTTAAACTTTTTCCGCGTCCACCAGCACCAGCCAACTTCGCTTGTGTTTCTTTAAGTTTATCCTGAATTTCTTTTGCGTCGATTACTTTATCTTCTCTTCGCCCTGTTCCAGTACCAGTAGCAGCCCTGTTAAAACGGCCTCCGGCAGCACCGCCGCCTGCCCTGTTTGAGGCGCCCGTTCCTGTAGTGCTTCCGCCGGGTCTTCGGTTTTGGGTTACTGGCGGGGGAGTGCCCGTGCCAGGTTTCTTTTCCATTGGAATGCGTTTCCGCTTCCGCTTCTCATCGTTTCCTTTTTTGGGCCTGGTATCATTATCAACAGGTAATTCAATTTTTCCCAATATTTTAGGACCTGTTAATTTTTTGGCCTGTATATTTTCAATAACCGGAGCTGAATCTACTTTGGCTTGTTCCGGTATTATTTCAACCGGTTTTTCAACTTCTTTTTCAACTTCTTTGGTCTCTACTTCAGGCGTTGTTTTTTTAGCTTTTTTAGAATCCGTTTTTTTAGCCTCTTCTTTTTTATCTTCTAATTCTTTTTCTTCGGTTTTTTTTGTTGATTTTTTGGGCCTGGTAGATGAGTCTATTTTATCAAGGTCTATTTTATCAAGTACTTTTAGTGTTTCAAGTGCAGGTGCCTTTACTTTGGTTAATTCCGATACCGGTTTTTCAACTTCTTTAACCTCTTCTGTTTCTTTTTCAATTTTTTTCACCGGCTCTGCCACAATAACTTCTACTACAACTGTTGGCTCTGCCGGCTTTTCGTCTTCTACCGGTTTTGCCTTTGTTTCTTTTTTAGTAAAAGAAAGATCCTGTTCATCTTTTTTCTTCTTGGGTTCGTTGTTACTGGCTCCTTTTGGAAGGTCTATCTGCATGGCTTTTTCATGAGCCACTTTATCCTGTTGAAACTCGGTTTGCAAAACGCGGTACATGGGCTCGGTTAGCTTGGACGTGGGTTTTAGATCCTCGTCTCCAAATCCCTTAGATATAAGAAAGTCTACCAAGGTATCCTTACCTATGTTAAACTCTTTGGCGGCTGCCATCAACCTTGGTGTTGTTAATTCTGACATTCTTTTTTTTGTTTGTCCGATTTCAATAAACGGACTGATTTTTCTTTTTAATGACCTGTATAGACTTTTTCCATAAATGAAAATTCTATTCTTATTCTTTTCCAAATTCTTCGCTCAATATTCTTCTTACGTCTGCAATAGTTTCTTTTTCCAAATCTGTTCTGCGCTCCAGTTCTTCGGCAGTTAATTCCAATACCGAACGGCCGGTATCGCAACCCACTCTTTTTAATTCATCAATTATCCAGGACTCAATTTCATCTGTAAATTCGTCCAGGTCAATATCAAATTCTTCCACTTCGCCTTCATTATCCCGAAACACATCAATTTCATATCCGGTAAGTTCACAAGCCAGTTTTATATTAACACCCCGGCGGCCAATGGCCAATGATACCTGATCGGGTTTTAAATATACATTAGCGTGCATTTTTTCATTATCCAGTTCCATGCTGGTGATTTTGGCGGGCGTTAATGAACGCTGAATCAAAAGCTGTGTATTACTGGTCCAGTTTATGACATCTATATTTTCGTTCTTTAGTTCACGTACAATACCATGGATACGGCTTCCTTTCATGCCCACACAGGCGCCTACAGGGTCAATCCTGTCGTCGTAACTTTCTACTGCAACTTTAGCCCTTTCGCCAGGATCCCTGACAATTTTCTTTACAACAATCAAGCCGTCAAATATTTCCGGCACTTCAATTTCCAATAGTTTTTCAAGAAATGCCGGGCTTGTTCTTGACAATATAATAACAGCCTGACTATTTTTTAGTTCCACTTTTTTTACAACACCTCTTACGCTTTCTCCTTTCTTAAAATAATCTGTTGGTATCTGTTCTGATTTGGGTAACAGAATTTCATTGCCTTCTTCATCCAGTAACAACACTTCTTTTTTCCAAACCTGATAAACTTCTCCGCTTACAATTTCGCCAACCCGTTCTTCATATTTTTTTATCAGAATGTTTTTCTTCAGATCGTTGATCCGGGCAGCCAGTGTTTGTTTTCCGGCTAAGATTGCACGGCGTCCGAACTCTTTCTGTATATCCACTTCTTCATACAACTCTTCACCAACCTGGTAATCAGGTTCGATCTTGATGGCATCTTTATACTCAATTTCAGTTAGGGTGTTATACAGATCATCATCGTCAACGATTGTACGGCGGCGGAAAATTTCCAGATCGCCTTTTTGATCATTAACAATCACATCAAAACAATCGTCGCTTCCGTATTTTTTACGGATCAGTGTTTTAAACACATCTTCCATAACCTTCATCAGTGTGGGTCGATCGATGTTTTCTGCATCTTTAAATTCCTGAAAGGAATCAATTAAATTAATACTTGCCATATTCCG
>CANNJE010000091.1 GCA_947504605.1 Chitinophagaceae bacterium | reverse complement strand
CTGTTGATTTCATTTTCTGTAATCCAGTTTAAAACAGGTTGACAGTTGAGCAATGATATTTTAAAATCTGTGAGTGTTACAGGGGTAGTACCTGTAACCGTAAGTCCTGCACTAGAAGTGTTATTTGCAGTATTATCTCCGGAAGGTGCCGGTCCATTGTAGGTCATATTGGCATTAATAGATCCTGATCCTACAACAGTACCCTTAATTGCAATATAAGCCGTACGGGTTGTTCCAGCAGGAATTGCATCAGTAGTATTTGAAATCTTGATTGCAGAACCGTTATTGGTAATAATTGTCCAGCCGCTAGGTAAAATATGATCCCCAGCTATTAAGCTGATAGAACAGATACTTGTTGGAACACTTATTTGTGGCCTTGTTTTATTTGCCACAATACTTGTTGTTGCATCATTATTGGTAACGTCTACCTGAAGAAAAATATTTCCTCCCACAGAAGTTACGCCACTGCTCCCCAGCACCACATTTATGGAGGGATCCTGTGCAGAAGCACTCATGAACCCAAAGGCAGTTAGAGAAAGCAAAACAAATAGTTTAGAAAGTTTCATTTTTTTTAATTTAGTCGATTAAATTATTATGGAAATTTTGATTGGTTATTTAATAACCTGTATTGTCGATGTTGAAAAATTGTCTGCAGGATTATCGCCTTGTAAAGTACCAGTTGCATCGCCCGGTGCTATACCATCCGAAAAAGATAACTGGCCTGCAACAGTAGATGGACCTCCGATATTATTGCCCTTAATTGCTATCAATAAAATTCGTACATCATTTGCCGCTATCATATTCTTGCCATTTGACAGCATAATGGTTGAGCCGTCATTGCTTAAAATTGTCCAACCAGTAGGTAATTCATGACCTGTAATAGCAATGCTGGCGAGCCCTGTCGGGACACTAATTTTAGCTCTTAATTTATATACATCTATATAGGCAGTAGGATCAGTATTATTAATGGTGACTTCTAAAAAAACGGTTCCTCCCTTGTGCACGATTCCTATATCCTTTGTCAGGATATTTATTAATGCGTTTTGTGAAACAGCACTTTTATAAATAAATGTACTTGAGAAAAAAAGGAAAATTAGTTTAAAGAATTTCATATTAAAATGTGTGTATAATAGGATGCTTGAAAGCACTCATTATTTTAGTCATTACTACCAATATAGTAGCTACTCAAAATTTGTAATGGTAAAATTAATATATATAGCACTTCATATTGTCTTAGAATTATTACTAAATCATTAATAAAATGTTATCAATATTATGGGTTTTGTAATTGCTGCAAATATTTAGTTTTAATTAAGTACTGTGTTGAAATAAAAATTGTTTAAAAAAAATGTCAAAAGGAATTGGTTGTTTATTTTTTAAGTTTTATGTGAATCAATTAGGCCACAGCATAGCAAATGTTTAATTAAAAGTGGGTATAAAGATTAGTATAACAAATTCTAATTTTTATGGTAAATAGATAGATGCACTACCAAGGCTACAAATTAAATAGTAACAATAGCATAACAATTTATTGACATAGAAGTTTGTGTAATCTATTTTATTTGTAAAAAATTGTTATTAATGAAAAACTTATCACTTCTTGGTTTATTGATTATTATTACCAATGTACTTTTTGCGCAGTCTGGTTCTATTACAGGTAAGGTAATTGATGCAAGATCTGGTCAGTCTATGACAGGGGCTACAATTACACTGATTGAAAAAACAAAAATGAAGTCTTCAGATGTGGATGGTAATTTTAGTTTTAACAAACTTGAGGCAGGCACCTATTCCATTAATTGCAGTTATGCTGGATATAAAGAGAAAATAATCGATGAAATTGTTGTCAAAAACAAAGAAAATACAGTAGTAAGTATTTCTTTAGATGAAAAAATATTGGGTGAAGTTATTATAACTTCCAGGTCGAAAGCAAAAGTGGAAACTGTGGCGTCCTTATTAATAGCTCAGAAAAACAGTGCCAGTGTAAGTGACGGGATATCTGCAGAAACTATCAAAAAAACACCGGATAGAAATACGAGTGATGTGATAAAAAGAGTTAGTGGTGCCAGTATTCAAGACGATAGGTTTGTATTAATTCGTGGGTTAAATGACAGGTACAATGCTTCCTTTATCAATGGTGCTCCGTTACCCAGCACAGAGAGTGATAGAAAAGCATTCTCATTTGATATACTACCATCCATTTTACTAGATAATTTAATCATTTATAAAACAGCCACCCCAGATAAAGCAGGAGAGTTTGCAGGAGGTGTTATAGATATTACTACAAAATCTGTTTCTCCAAAAAATTTTACATCCCTAGTTTTTGGGCTTTCCTATAATTCTTTAAGTACCGGGAATACCCGTTATACTTCAGAAAATAAAGGCAGTAAAGATTGGTTGGGAAAAGATGATGGAACAAGAGGAATACCTGCGGGTCTTCCTTCCGCAGATGTTTTCAGTAGTTCTACTTTATTGCAAAAAGCTTCCTATGCAAAGTTTTTTGAAAATTATAAATGGGGAATTAAGCAAGCAACTGCCGGCCCCAACTTTAATTTTCAGTTATCTCAGGGGCTAAATTTTCAAAGAAAGGGGAATGAATTTTTAGGGGCTCTTTTTTCAGTAATATATTATAAGAACTATACTTTTAGTGAGGGGGAAAGAAATAATATTGCCCCCAATAGTAAATACAAGGATTCTGTTTACAATGATGAAGTTGTATGGGCTGCATTGGCTAATATTTCGCTTAAACTAAATAGTCGCAATACAATTAATTGGAAAAATAACCTGAGTACAAATACTGACAATCGTTTAATTAAACGTGCAGGATTTCCGGATTTGGATAGCGATCCTGATCGTGTAACAAGAGATGTGGTAAGATGGTACACGTCTAATCAGATATTTTCTTCCCAACTCTTGGGAGAACACCAAATAGGTTCCAAAAAAACAAAAATAAACTGGGTTGCGGCATACAGTAAGGTAGATCGAGATTTGCCTAATTATTCCCGTACATCCTATGCCGGTGATACTTCTTCGCTTGGTACTGCTTTCTTTAATAGTATTCCAAGTCAACTTAATGGATCAGGGACCATGTTTTTTACGAGTACTGATGAAAATATAAAAAGTTTCAAAGTAGATATTACGCAGCCTTATACACTTCTAAAAAATTCTCAGAATTTTGTAAAGTTAGGTGCGGGATACCAGTTTAGGGACAGAGATTTTAATAGCAGGTTATTGGGTTTTGCAGCTTACAATCAGGGGGCTATTCGGTTTGATTATTCATTAATCAAACTACCTGAAAATCAGATTTATTTGCCAGAGCATTTAGGTAAGATGGCTAATGGTAAAGGAGGGTTTTTGCTCCAAGATGGTACTTCAGCAAATGCTACTTATACTGCATCTTCTGCAATACAACACGCTTATATAATGAATGACCAGCGTTTATTTAAAAAATTCAGGCTAGTTTATGGAGCAAGAATGGAAAGCTTTAATCAAAAACTAAATTCACCCACTGGAACTGGTTTGCCTCCTATTATTATCGATTCAACCGTTACGGATATATTACCCTCTGTTAATTTTGTATATGCGCTCACCCCAAAAATGAATGTGCGGTTATCCTATGCCAATACTGTAAACAGGCCCGAATTTAGGGAACTAGCACCATTTGTCTTTTTTGATTATCAGGCACAATACTCCCTATCAGGTAGTGTTACATTAAACAGGGCAAAAATTAAAAACTATGATTTTAGGTATGAATTTTTTCCAGGCAAAGCACAATTGTTTTCTGTTTCTGCGTTTTACAAAGAATTTACAAATCCTATAGAAATTGTTTTTGTTCCAGGTATTGCCGGTCAGGCATATTATACCAATTCCAAATCTGCCGAAGTATATGGATTTGAAGCAGAATTCAGAACAATGCTTTCTACCATTGTAGGGATAAATAGGGAAAAGGCATTTTTAAATAGATTTACACTTTCTGCCAACGCTGCTTTTATTGAATCAAATGTGAAATTAGCTTTCGTTCCGGGAGCCATTGATAGCAGTTCGAGGGTAGCAACCAGCCGGCCTATGCAGGGCCAATCGCCTTATTTGTTGAATGCAAGTATAGGGTATACAGATGAAAAAACAGGTTTGACTTCAACGCTTTCTGGCAATATGGTGGGGGATAGATTATCTGTTGCCGGAACCAAGGGCGAGAGTTCTGATCTTTATGAAAAAGGGAGGACCGTTGTAGATTTTCAGTTGGCAAAAACATTTTTAAAAAACAAACTTGAGATAAAGTTTAATATTAGAGATTTGCTTTCGCAAAATGTGGGGGTTTACTTTGATAATGACCAGAGTAAATCATTTTCGGCCACGGATATTTATTTTGGAACTTATAAAGCACCTACCGTTTTTAGTTTTAGCGCCAGTTATAAATTTTAGTATTTATAAAGGGAGGGTTGATGTTTTTAAAGATGAGTTTAAATAAAATTTCCGCTCAAATAATTTGGAATAATATTCATTTATTTGAAAGTTAATTTAATCTTTGGCAAAGTATTTTATCTCCTTTATATTTTAAAAAAAATGAGTTGATTTGTTAGTCCTACTAATAAGTTAATGATGTTATTGTTTTATTTTAGCCAAACAGTTTTGGCTGTATATTTTCTGTTTTGGTTATTGGCTGATGTGTGAAACTCCTTGATTCTACTGGTTCTTATATGACATTTCTATTGATTGTATTTTTTATATGCCTGTAAGTGCAGGCATATAAAAAAATCTGATCATTGGATTTCTACTGCATTTAGCTGACCTGTTATTTTTCTACTTTGGCTTCTAGTATCTGCTATTTTAATTCCTTTTATTTCTTAACATTTTGATTCCTTTTTGATAACATTGGACTCAATTATTTTGTTATATTTTTAACTTCTAATAATTGCTTTTAGACTAGTGCTATCAGAATTTATTTTTTCAATATCCAGTATTAATCTTTGTATCCTTCGAGAAATCTATTTCCGTGAACATTAAATCTTAAAAAATTATTCACTCATCAATCAGTGAACTGATATCATTAAATAAAATGGTAAATGGCCATACTATGCTTTTAAAGTTATACGACATATCCGCTTTCTTTTCTGTCTGCTTAGCAGCAGTAAATTTTATTATTAACATTGTCAAATTTTATGAGCGGGGGTAAAATAAATTAAGACAAACTATCATTTTTCACCAAAAAATTATTGTTAAAAAATTAAATGAAAAAAAATAAAAAAAAGTAAAAAGCATTCCAAAAAAACATTCTTACAAAACTTTACAACACATTTATCTACTAAAAAAACAAAAAAATGAAAAAGAAATTTTTATCTATTTTGCCTTTATTGTTGTTTGCAACAATAATTGTTAATGCACAGGAAGCAACTACTTATCGTGGTGCATTTGCTCCAGCACCTACACGTCAGTGGACAGAGAGCTGGGCAGAATTTGATCCGCAGAATGCTGTTTATGGTGCAACTACCGTTACTATTTCTGGCCATATTACTTCAAATACTACCTGGACTTCTAGCAATGTTTATAAGCTTTCTGGGCTTGTGTATGTTGATAGTTTAGTTACGCTTACGATTGAACCAGGCACTGTGATACGGGGAGATGAATTAATTAAAACCTCATCACTAATAGTGTCAAGAGGCGCAAGGCTAATGGCAGAAGGTACACAATGTAAACCTATTGTGTTTACTTCCAACTTAACTGCAACTAATAGAGCAACAGGTGATTGGGGTGGTGTAATACTGCTTGGAAAAGCAAAGCATAATTTGGGTACTTATAACCTGATAGAAGGATTGACCGCAGGTGGTACAGGTAATTACCATGGTGGTACAGATGATAATGATAACTCTGGTACATTAAAATATGTTCGTATTGAGTTTGGCGGATATATTTTATCTGCTAACAACGAAATTAATGGACTGACAATGGGTTCTGTTGGTAGAGGAACAACGCTTGATTATATTCAGGTTAGTCATGGACAGGATGACGGATTTGAGTGGTTTGGTGGATCTGTAAATGCTAAACATCTTATCGTTTTTTATGGTAAAGATGATGATTTTGATACAGATAATGGTTATAGTGGTACTGTACAATATGCATTGAGTATTAAAGACCCGAATTTCTCGGATGCATCTCAGTCAGAAGGTTTTGAGTCTGATAATAGTGCAACTGGTGTTAATATTGGTACCAGTGGCGTAACTGCTCCAAAAACAAGTGCAAAATTTTATAATATTACACAAATTGGTGGTTTCCCTTGTGCCAGCAATACCGCCGGTACTGGTATAGCACCATCAGTAGATTTTCTTCATAGAAGAGGAGCCCGTATCAGAAGGAATTCTGATCTAAAAATAGTTAACAGTATTTTGATGAATAACTGGAGAGGTTTGTTTATTGATGATGCGGTTGTAGGGTCAAATGGTACAGCTCCAACCACCATTAACTTCAACGAAGATTCTGCAGTTTTCAGAAACAATATCATAGCAGGAGATTTTACTACAGTATGGACAGGAACTACTTATAACACAACCAAGTCATTGGCTTTTGAAAATGCTGCCACCCGTACAATTGGAGGCATCGCGGCTTATGCAATTGATTCAATCAATACCTGCAGTCTTTTGAATGATGCATGGAATGCAAATCTTAATCTTGCAGATTTCCGTCCAAATGTTGCTGGAGATGGCGCAGTTGTTACCAGTGCAACTAATTTGTCAACCGGAGCAGATTTAACTCCTACAGTTGATATTGACAATTCATTGTTTACGCCTAATCCATCAGCAACTAGTGCTTATGACTTTGCAGTGAATATTTTTGAAAATGGTGGAGGTGCTAGCAATGGTATTATAAGCATCAGTATACCTATGCCATCAGCTTGGACAATCAGCGTGCCTAATACTGCAAGTGGTAATTCTGATGTTAATGGTGGAACCGCCAATGAAAACAGCAATTGGAATTTTGTTGTTGGTGCAAGTGCTGTAACCATAACTTCAAAACCAGGTACAATTATTTCAAAAAACGGTCAGGCTATTGTAGGTTTAAGAGCAACCCGTAAAACAACAACAAGTACCGGTACAAGTCAGAGTTTAAGCATTACTGTGAGTGGTGGTGGCGATAATTCCGCTGCTAACAACGCAGCTGTGGTTGGCTTGGGTACCTCAAACTAATTTTAAATAATAATCAAATTAGAAAATATGAAACTTATTAAATTAATATTCCTGTTTTTTGTAAGTGCCTTTGCATTCCTGGGCGCTTCTGCACAGGATCCCTCGATAAATATTGTGCTGGGGACAAGCGGTATTACTACTGTGGGAGGAACTATTTTTCTTCAGGTAGACGTTACCAATAATGATGCAACAACAAGTATCGTGGCAAATAAAACAAGGCCTCAAATAAGTGTTCCGGCAAGTATCTGTTCTATCAGCTTAACAGCAGGTGACCATATTTTACCAAGTGGCTGGACAATTATTACCAATAACGGTTCTGCAATCAAGATTTCAAATACTACTGATGCAATTCCAGCTGGTGAAACCCGTACTGCTTATATAGCAATTCAGGGTACAGTTATAGGTTCAGGATCTATTAATGCCAATATGACCTACAACGGACCAGCTCCTTCTGGAGATAATACAGCCAATAATACTTCTAGCGCGGGACTTACGGTAAATGCCGCTCTAGTTTGTAATCTGGCCGTATCTGCGTCAGCAGGAACAATTGCTTGTAATGCTGGTACTACCAGTCTTACTGCAACGCCAATAGGTGCAAACGGAACAGTAGAATACAGCATCACTGGTGCTGCTCCATTTCAGTCGAGCAATGTTTTCACTGTAGCAGCAGGAACTTATACTGTTACTGCAAGAGAAGTAGCTTTTACTTCTTGTACTGCTACTGCAACAGCAGTTGTTGTTGGTGAGCCAACAGCAGTGGTAAGTGCTGGTACTATCTCTACTCCTATTCCTACTATTGGAGGAACGGGTGCAATCACTGTAACTGCTACAGGCGGTACAGCGGGTGTTACTACTTACACGATTGCTTCGGGTACTACCATTAATACTACAGGTGCTTCATCTGGAATATTTACAGGTTTATTAGCGGGAACGTATACATTTACGACAACTAAAGCTGGTTGTACATCTGCAGCAAGTGCAGGGGTAGTATTAAATGATCCAGCGGCTTGTACCATCAGTGCAGTAAGTGCATCAGCAGGAGCAATTGCATGTAATAACGGTACAACAACATTAACTGCATCTGCAACTGCCACAGGCGCTGTAGAGTATAGTTTGAATGGTGGAACTTACCAGTCGAGTGGTTCGTTTACTGTTTCTTCAGGATCTTATACAGTTGTTGCTAGAGAAGCAGGCAATACCGGTTGTACAGTAACTTCAAGTTCAGTTGTTGTTGCAAATCCAACCCTTGTTGTTGCTACAGCTTCAGTGTCTACGGCTATTGCAATTCCAGGTGGTACAGGTAGCATTACTGTAAGTGTTTCGGGTGGTACTGCAGGTATTACAAGTTATGTAGTAACTAGCGGAACTACAATCAACACAAGTGGTGCTTCTTCAGGTGTATTTAGCGGATTGCTTTCAGGTAATTATACCTTTACGGTTACTCAGGCAGGATGTTCTGCTGTAAGTGGAACCGTAACATTGTCGAACCCGGGTGTTGCTACAGCAGACCCAGCGGTAGGACAAATGTATTTTACTACCACCGGTGGTTCTGTACAAAATGCTAACACGCTTTTATTGGCTCCAGCAGTTGATGTTTATGATATCAATATACCTTTTTACAACCTTAACCAATTGGAAGTAGTACCTGATGGCACGATTGCTTTTGTGGTAAACTTAGGACGTAAACTTGTATTGGCACCATCATTTAACTTAGCTACGGCTCCTTTAAGTACTTATTTCTCATGGGCACAGTCTAGTGTAAATGGAGATATTATTCTTACAGGAACTCAAATTGCTGCAATACCAGCAGATTATAACAGCATTGCTACTTTCAGAGTAAAAGGAGATTCAGCATGTATGTCAAAAGTTGTTGCAGCGATTTCTATTACCAATACCCTGCAGACTTTGGCAGATGATGATTTACAGAATAATTCTTCAACACTTCAGTATAACTTACCAATAACGCTTACCAAATCACAAGTAAATGTTACTTGTAATGGTGCAGCAAATGGTATCGTAAATATTGTTGCAAGTTCAGGAACATCTGTATTAACTACCGGACCAAGCGGATATACCAATACCACAGGTTTGGCTTCGGGTTCAAACAGTTTTACCCTAAACTCACTTGCTCCGGGTGTATATACTGTTACAGTAACAGCATCAAGTGTGGCACCTCTTGCCAATTGCAGTATAGGAACTACCTTTACTATTTTAGAACCAACTGTAACTAGTATTGCTATTAACGGCAGCACAAACAATACTTGTTTTGGTGCAAACCTGGGAACCAGTACTGTTACTGCTACAGGCGGTACCCCTCCTTATACTTATACGGTTGCAGGACCAACTGTAAACAGTACAGGATCACTGACAGGTATTTTTACAGGCCTTAGTGCCGGTAGTTACACTGTTACCAGTACCGATAATAATGGTTGTACTGCTACTACATCGTCTATTGTAATTACTCAGCCTGCAGGAGGAACACCTGATATTTCTTTGGGTTCAGACTTTACAGGAAGTTTATTTGCAACTGCTGGTGTTACGCAAACCATTGTTTACAATGTTGCAGAAATTGCAGGAAATGCTGCAGTTGGAGATACCCTCAGGATTACGAAAGTCTCAGGGTTTACGATCAACTTTAACCCAACTATTTTCTCTACAACGGTAGGTTCTACAACCTATACATTGGATAATCCAAATTGGAAAATTGATAACAGCAATCCTTCCTTTGTTTCTATCATTTTAACAGATCCAGGCAATGCGTCTGCTCCGGGTACTTTGCCATGTAATCAATTAGTAAGAGTAGCTGTTTCTATTACTAGAAACACTTCTAATGTTTCTACTTTTACTTTGAGTGCAAGGTTAAGAAAAGCTAATGGTGAAATCAACCTAGGCAACAACCTGAATTCAATCATTTTTGCGGCAGATTAGTAAATACAAAACCAAAGGAGTAACCAATCTCCTTTGGTTTTAAATAATTATTTTAAAAAACACTATTATGAAATTTAATATAAAACACAAGCGTTTAAGTTTCAAGTGCCTTTTAGCTTCCGGATTATTGGTGGCTTCTTTAAACGGCATTGGACAGGGCAGGTCAGCTGTAATTGCTGATCCTAGTCTTGGCAAATTGGAACTTACCAATTTTGCTGGTCAGGTTTTGGATGCAAATAATTTGCAGTCTGATCAATTAATAAAACTTAAAGTTCCAGTTGGAAGTATCAGCCATGGTAAGGCATTGCCTGCAGGAAGCTGTATCATAAAAATTGGCTTAGGCTCTAAGTTATTATTAGATCCAGGATTTGATCTAACAAATGCAGGAGGCAATAGCTATTTTAATTGGACTTCTTCTGTAAATGGTGGTCAATTACAACTTTCAGGAGAATTGGTTAATACCCTTCCTGCTACTGTAAGTTCAATAGATCTTTCTTTCAGGTTGAAAGTAAAAGAAGAAGGCAATTCAGCTATCACAGCCAATTTTTTAATTACGAATCACAACAGCACAGTTGTATTGTCTGATGAAAATGGAGCAAACAATTCAAGTGTTATTTCTTACCAAATAAGCAAAGGTTCGCCAATTGATCCTTCTTTATTGGATGGTAAATTAAAATTGAATGTTTTCCCCAATCCTGCTAAAGATGTTACAGCAGTGACTATCAGTGTGCTTCAGGGTAAGTTTGTGGGTAAATACAAAATCAGTTTGTTTGATCTTGCAGGAAAATTAATTCAGGCAAAAGATATGCAATTGAATCTTGTAAATACATTTACTTATAATTTCGGAACAATTGCAGCGGGTAAATACTTAATTAAAGTTGCCAATGCTGATGGAACTGAAACAAGTTTGTTGAAGTTTCAAAAATTATAAAAATAGGGTTAGTACCTGATTGTAATTTTCATTAAAATAAAAAGCATGCATATTCTTATGCATGCTTTTTTGTTTTAATCAATCCTACCTAAGCGCCACACTTTTCATGATAGTATCGGGATAATAATTTAAAAACGTTAGCATAGTGCAGGGTTGATGTTGTTGTAAAAAAGGATGTTCCAACAATAGATGTTTAGAAGGTTGGGTTGTAACAATTATGGAAGCTGAGCGGCTTCCATAATTAATTAGCTAAGCTATATAGATTTATGAAGCCAGGCTATCGGTTTTAAAGAACCCGCTTAATGTAAAGGATTTGATTGGTGATATTTAATTGTGTATTTAAAGTGTCGGCTTTAAAACGGCTATTATCGTTTTGTATTTGGGTATAATGGGTTCCTAAAAGGCCATTCCCTTTGGGCTTTTTGGAAATATCAATTATTAAAAAGG
>CANNJE010000090.1 GCA_947504605.1 Chitinophagaceae bacterium | reverse complement strand
CAAGACAATGCAGATTTACGCCTGACCGAAAAAAGTTTTCGACTTGGATTGGCTTCACAGGAAAGAATGGATAAGGTTGAAAGAAAGAAAGAAAACGTTGAAACAATAAAAAGGGAATTGGCCGGCCTAACCCTGGATCCCGAAGAAACGGCCATGTTATTAGAAAGCGCACAATCGTCAACGTTATTAAACAAACAAAAAGCCACACAGCTTTTATTGAGGCCAATGATCGGGTTGAAAGACATGATCAACCAGGTTCCAAAAGTAAAAGACAGGTTATCCGGATTTAATAGCGAAACACTTGAACAGGCAGAAATACAAATCAAGTACGATACCTATATTGAAAAGGAAAAAGAACTGGTATCTAAAATGAGTAAGCTGGAAGACTTGATTATTCCTGATAACTTTAACTACGACAAACTGGTGTCCCTGAGTAATGAGGCCCGCCAGAAATTCACAAAAATAAAACCAAGAACACTGGGACAAGCCTCAAGGATCTCTGGTGTAAACCCAAGTGACGTACAGATATTAATGGTTTTTATGGGCAGATAAAACATTAAAATATGAGCCTACATTTTTCTAACACCATTCCCAGGGAAATAATATTTGAACAGCTAAACGACTATTTAGGAAGTCTGCATTTAAAAATTAACAAGCAGGATAATACAAGGCCATGGGGTGGCTTTTTTGTAATTGAAGAAAATGATGCCGAGAAATTCATCGGTATTTATTTCCCCAATCTTACCTATGCACAACTAAATATTGCGGGTAAACTAAGTCCTAAAATTTTGGTGGTTGCTCCCGGGAAAAGATTAAGCTGGCAGTATCACCACCGCAGGGCAGAAATATGGAAACTGATTGGGGGCACCGCAGCCGTTGCAATCAGCGATACAGATGAAGAAAGCGAAACCAAACAATTAATAACTGGAGATATTATTCAGCTAAAGCAAGGAGAGCGGCACAGGTTAATAGGTATGGAAAACTGGGGTATTGTTGCTGAGATATGGCGACACACCGACGCCGAAAACCCCAGCGACGAAAATGATATCGTTAGAATACAGGATGATTTTGGCAGATAGCGGTAGGAGGTTTAAGAAATGAAATCATAAAGTTTTGCAAAAAGGCATTATCTTTTATGCACTATATCATTTTAGTTCATCTGTAAAAAACAACGGACCACAAACTAATCTGCAATGAAATATTTATATATTTTTCTTTTCTTATTTTTTTCAGGTAAAACATTTTCTCAAAACAAGTTGGCGCTTATTGTAGCTGTAGGAGAATATCCGGTCGCAAGTAAAATAAAACCCATCGCTTCTGTAAACGATGTAAAATATATTAAAGCCGCTTTAAGCAGAAACGGATTTGAAGAAAAAAACATTGACACATTAATTAACAGTAAGGCCACCAAGGCTGCTATACTAAATGCCATCACACAGCTTGCGGTAAAAGCAAAACAAAACGACATTGTGGTTATTCATTTTTCGTGCCACGGTCAACAAATAAGAGACCAAAAAACCATTGAACTTGGAAAAGACGAAGATGATGGATATGATGAAGCTTTTTTACCTTATGACGCTATGCCCAAATACAACCCCACGCGTTATAAAGGTCAAAATCATTTGCGTGACGATGATTTGTATCCGGTACTTTTAGCGATCAGGAAAAAACTGGGCGCTACAGGAAGCTTGTTAGTGCTTTTGGATGCGTGTCACTCTGGTACGGGCACAAGGGATGAAAGTTTTGCAGTTACCAGAGGAGAGCCTATTCCTTTTCCAGACCCCGAAAACCCAATGGATTCGGTTATTAACTTATCAGAAGCCGAAGCGAGACAAGGATTTTTTGAAGCAGTTGCCGACTCTGTTTCAAATATGGTAGTTATAAGCGCCTCATCTCCTCAGCAGGTAAACAAGCAAATCATCATCAATAATGAAGAACTGGGATCCCTGTCTTATTCTTTTTATAAAGCACTAAACGACATGAGTGCAGGTAATACATATGAACTGTTGTTTGAAAAAATAAGAGCCAACATGCAGGCATTTATTCCAGAGCAAATACCTATGCTAGAAGGGAATGGGCTACAGCAAATATTTAGTGGTAAATATAAACCGAAAGCAGAAAAAATTTATATCAGGGTTGGATATCGCGGAAGTACAGGAAACGAAGACTCTATCTTTATGGTAGATAGGGGCCTGATGGATAATATAGCAAGTGGAACTAACTGTACAATATATCAAGCAGAAAGCAAAGAGATATATACCACAGCCAGTATTAAAAAGGTGGACAATTTTAGAAGTTATGGTGTAGCCGCAAAGCGTTTAAATAAAAATGATTTATATGAAGTTAAAATGGATGAGGAGAGTTATGGCAACCTGCAGGCGGTATTAAAACTTAGTATTGTAGAGGCCGATGCAGCAACAAAGGTTATTGAGAAGCAGGTTAAGCAGTTTATAAAACCCTATAGTTTTTTAACGATAGCCGACCAGGCCGATTTTCAATTAGAAATTAAAAATGACGGGGCCGGAAAAAGGGCAGAGCTTACAGATAGAAATAATAAACCCGTTTGGTCGGCCGGTATTGTAAATAAAGATTCATTATCTGATGAACAGAAAAAGCTGTTTATTGCCAATATAAAAAAGGAATTAAGAATAAAATATTTACGCACCATGCCCGATGGGGGAGAATTAGCACAATTTATTTCTGCAGAAATTGTTCCGGCAAAAGCATATAATAAATCAGCAGCAATTGAACTGGAGATAGGCGACGGGTTTAGTCTGCATATTAAAAACAACGGCAACCAAAACCTCTATTATACCGTGTTGGATATTTATCCTGATAATAAAGTTGATATCCTGTATCCATACAAAGGCAAAGAACCGGCCGATTATGTTGTAGAGAAAAATAATGTAGTTATCAGAAAACTGTCAGTAAGTAAAGACAGCCCTGCCGGGTTAGAGTTTTTAAAAATAATAGTTTCAAAAGAACCGATGGACTTAAGAAGTGTTTTTGAGAAAAAAATCACAAGAGCCGACATGCAATCCTTTCAAACCGTGTTGGATGATTTGTTTAATGAAAAAACCGGAAAAGCTGCAACCAGGGGCGATATTTCAGCGATAAAAGCAGAAGAAATTGGAATAATTAGCGTTAGCTTTATTATAAAAAAATCATAAACCTATTAATTGAACTTGCAAGCCAAAATATATTATCTCTTCACCTTATTGCTGCTGATAAGCGCACATAGTTCTGCACAGGCCCCTGTTAAATTCGAAGAAAAGGAAATTATTTTCGAGGTGTCTTATGTTTCCGAGGAACACGATACTATAATTGCCTTTGTCAAAGGCGCCCAGGGAATGGGGGTTCAAAAAGGCGTTTCGGCCTTAGCCTACCAGGCTTACCGGAAAGCGAAAGACATTACCGAACCAAACAGGGAATTTAGGACAATTGGTTCAGGAAGGGTTGTAAGGGCCGATAGTCTGATAGCCTGTTTTATAAAACTTAATAAGCCCTCTGAAACCCTGAGCGAGGGCGATATGATCGCATTGAAAATAAGTGTTCCTGTAGTGGGTTACCGAAGTATTTTTTCAGAACTGGTATTTAATAAAATATTGCTTGCTAATAGTAATAATAAAAATTTTTATGCATTGCGGGATCTGGTTGCTGATGACAGCAGGCCCAAAGAAGATTCTTTATACAAGATCATGATAGCCGATCTTAAAGAGTCTTATGAATTTTTGAAAACATTAAACAATCTTCCAGAGGGTGTTACTACCAAGATGACGACAGGAAGGTATATCGGCAAATCGGTGCTGGAGATCATGCGTGATGCAACAAAGAAAGATATTGAAAGCTTCTTACTTTTTGTAAAAGATTTTCCGGCAAAATATATGTCGCAATCCTACAAGCTTAATGAAACCTTTGCCACCTGGCTTATTAATGATGCGCCGCTAAGCCCTACAGAAATCAAGAATACCCTTTTCCCTATTTATAAGAATAAGGCCCGCTTTTTTCAACTTTTGCCTCTTTACAAACAACGGATCATTAAAGACGGGCACTGCGGCATTTTGCTGGGGAATGTTCAAAAACTTTTGGCTGTTCAAAAATATGCAGAAGCCTCTGAGGAAAACGATTTTGTAAAAACATTGGCATACGCAGTGAACGACACAATAGGCAAATCGCTTTTTTGGTTGTATGAAGCAGAAATAAATCATTCCCAGGATAAATATGCCGCTGCCGTTCCGCTATGCGACTCAGCAATAAAATACGCCTTACTGGCAAATGACTATGAAAGCGAATTGGCCGGTATTTCCAAAAAAATATTCTGCCTGTATAAGTCTTCTAAATTTTCACAGGCAAAAAAAATGTTGCAGGATTTTGAAAACAAAATAATTGGTTACAGATCAAAGATTACCGACGAAGTATACAATAAAAACTGGCAAAAAAGATATGAATACGAAGGTGCCATGTATTATGCCGAAGGGAATTATGATTATGCCCTGAAATCTTACGGAAAACTAATTGAATTAAATAAAGGGATAAACAGTTATGAATCTCTGAAAAGAAATGCTGATTACTTTACTTTTATTGGCGAGGTAAATAACGATCAGGGTAAACCATCTGCAGCTTTAGATGCATTTATAGATGCTGCCAAAACTTACAGGCTTAATTACGATACATTGAATTGGGCAAAAGTGCAAAATGATATGGCGTACAGTTATTATAAACTTGCCAATTACAGTAAAAGCATGGCTTACACCGATTCTGCCATGCAAAAATTACTGCTGATAAATGAGTTTAATAATGCGGGTTATTCCAAATCTCTTAAAGGAAGCTGTTACTGGGAACTGGGTAAATATGATTCTGCAGTAACAGCTCATCAGGAATCTATTCAACTAAGAAAAAAAGCAAATAATTTATCAGGTCAGGCGAAATCATGGAAAAGTATTGGGGAACTATATTTATTAAGCGGGCAAAAAAAACCAGCGTTATTGGCTTATGATTCGGCAGCCCGCTTTTATGAGCAATTAAAAGACAGCTCCGGGCTTGCTGAAACCTATAATAAAAAAGGCAACGTTTTTTATAACGATGAAAATAATAAAAAAGCTGTAGAGTATTTCGAAAAGGCAAAGGGGGTTAATAGTAAAACAACAATTGAGGCATTATACAATTTAGGCAATGCATGGTATGCTATCGATTCAGTTAAATCACGTAATTATTATATTGCCTGTAGTCAACTAAGCGAAAGCACAAAAAACACCGCTTATCTTTTTGATGCCACAAGAAGCCTTGCAAACCTGGCCTATCGTACAGACAATGTAGCCGGAGGCGATAAATTATATGCCACTTGTCTTGATATAAGCAAACAATTAAATACAGCAAGTAGTTATGGCGATTGCCTGTCTTTAAAAGCTTATGGTTTTAAAACACAATCTCAGTTAGACAGCGCTTTGTTTTATTATAACCGGGCTAAATCTGTTTTTGATACAGCCAGCCAATCCGGCGTTATCTGGCAACTTAATGGTATTGCTGATGTTTATATCTCTATGGGTAATTTTCCAGAAGCCAAAGAGGCATTCAACAAAGCCATTAAGCTTGCAGAAGAAACCAATAACAATATTGCCCTTGGGTCAACGTTAGAAGCAACCTCTTTTATATATGGCCTTACCGGCGAATTTGATGAAGGGTTAAAAAACAGCGATAGCGCCCTGGCTATATTCACCAGGTCTGACAATATAGTAAGACTGGCAAATACTTATTTATCCAGGGGCACACTTTATAAAAGTATGGGAGAGTATAAAAAATCAATTAACGCTTTCTTAATAGCAGATAGTTTATACAAAGATCAGGAGGTACTGGAAAGCCGGGGCGTTGTTTCAACCAATATCGGCGTAACTTATTTTACCCAATATGGTTATGTGAATGCGTTAAAATATCACAGGCTGGCTTTGGATCAACTTAAAAAGGGTGTAATTAATGAAAGCTATCTTTTAGGCAAAGGAAATATTGGGGAAGATCTGTTCTATTTAAAAAAATACAGCGAGGCAGAAAAAGAATTGCTGGAAGTATATCCAATAACAAAAGAAAAAAAAATGTACCGGGTAGCCTCGGGAATGGCGCTTAGTCTGGGCAAATTATATTATGAAACAAAACAAACCGACAAATCAATTGAGTATTTTGAATATGCTGCAGAATATGCCAACAGTAGTGGCGAAAAAGAAAAAGCAATTGAAGCACTTACTTTTTTAGGTCAAATTAATAAAGATAAAGGCAAAACAGAAAATGCGGAAACCGATTTTAAAAAGGCCGCTGTTATTGTAACTGAATATAAAATTGCTTTAGGCTGGGAGCCTTTTTATCAGCTGGGTTTTTTATATTATACACAAAATAAATTTGATAGCGCTTTGGTGTATTTTAAAAAGGCGGTAGAGTTGCTTGATAAAAACTCCGAAAATTTATATGGTGGAGAAGATGCCAGAAAAATATTTAATAACGACCCCAAAAAATCAGATCTCTACAATAAAATCACTTTTTCTTATTATAACCTGGGTAATATCAAAGACGCCTGGGCATATGCCAACAGAAGCAATATTGCGGGCATAAAAGAATTATCTGGCTCTTTATCTACCTCATCAAACAACGAAGAAAAAAACGAAGCACTGAAAAAACTGCTGGCCATGCAGCAATCTAAAAAGGCTTTGGAAAACACGCTCGAAAAACAGGAAGGGTTGGCAAAAGAAGAAACCCTGAAGAAGATAGAAATTGTGGAAACCGAGTACAATAACTTTATAGAGGATGTTGCAGTAAAATACCCTGAGTTAAGCATATACTTTAAAGGTTCCAATGCAGATGAATTCAATACCTATAAAAGTAAATTACCCCAAGACGTGGCGGTGTTATTATACCTGCTTAACAATAATACTTTAATGATATTTTCATTAACCAGGGAAAAACTGTCGGTTGATACGATGACGATTGATGTTACCGCTAAAGTGAATGCCTTTATTGAAGCCATAAAAAATACATCAAAACAAACGGGTACCGGTCCTTTATCGGTAAGGTCTGAGCCGATGGATGAAGACAAAGCCTCAGGGAATATTGAGTTTAAAGACCTCTCCGCACAGTTATACAATATGCTGATAAATACAGTTGCCGAAAAAATAACGGGGAAGAAAAAATTATGCATCATTCCCACCGGCGTTTTCAGCAATATGCCTTTTCAATGCCTGGGTACTAAAACTGCCAATAATGGCTTTAAATTTTTGATAGAAGACCATAGTATTTTTTACACCAATAAAATGTCGGTATTTAATACCGGTGAAAAAGATACGCCTCCCAAAACAAATATGAGCTCCTTTGCTGCATTTGGTGTGCCTGATGCAACCATAAGTTTTAATATAGATGAGGTAAAAGAAATTGGAAAAATTTTGGGATCAGATTCAACGGTGTATTCCGATGCAAGGGCTACTGAAAGCATGGCAAAGCAAAGTCTGCGTAATAAAAAGTACATTCACTTTGCTACACACGGGGTGTTGAATTATTCAGATTATTCTAAATCTTATCTAAAACTTTTGCCCGACAAAGACACCAGTAATGGAAACAACGGACAATTAACCATGAGAGAAATTCAGAGGCTGGGAATAAGTGATTGCAACATGGTGATACTGTCTGCATGCCAAACGGCGGTAAGCAAGGAATTGGTAAAGGGCTGGAACATTTCGCCGGCCAATTCGTTTTTGGTTAGCAACGTAAGAACTGTTGTAGCCAGCTTGTGGAAAGTAGCTGATGAGCCTACAGGATTATTAATGCAATATTTTTATGAAAATCTTTCTTCAGCTGCATCCATTAATAAAGCAGATGCGTTGCGATTGGCCCAGGTTAAATTAAGCCAGAATCCACGATTCAGCCACCCTAATTATTGGGGAGCGTTTGTGTTATATGGAGATTGGCGATAAATAAATACCCTCTGTAGGGTATGCATAAATAGGCTTTTAGGAGTTACTTTTAAAAATTAAATAAACAAATTATGAAAAAAATTTTTTTACTGATGACCGGCATTCTGTTTTTAATCTTTGAAACCAATGCCCAAAAACTGCCACTGGGACCCAAGCCATTTAAAGCCCCCTGTACAACATTAATGGGTAACACTTTACTTCCGGTAGCCATAGATACAACCAAGGGGAGACAAGTAGCAAATAATGATATCATATGGGAAAATGGTGATGTGATTTTGGTAAGATTTATGGATAATGCCGGTAGCCAGCAATTGCGTAACATGATTATGCAGCACGCCAAAAGCTGGGAAAGCTATGCTAATATTACCTTTAAATTTGTGCCCGATAATACGCCAATAACCCATATCAGGGTTAAACTTGGAGGCAGAGAAGATAAGATAGGACATAACTCACGCCTGGGAATAGGCTGCAACGACGTTCCTCAAAATTTACAAACACTCAACCTGGATACGTCAGATTTTATTGATTATAAGGCTTACCTGGATCAATATAAAAACGGTGGCGCCTTTTTACAATATCTTAAAAGCAAGGGAACCGATTTTAAGAACTATACGTACAAGGATTTTTATAATGATGTAAATGCTTTTAAAGATCCCAATATGAAATGGAATTACGAAGCTATGCGGGGCACCACAGCGCATGAGTTTGGCCACTCTCTTGGACTGCTTCATGAACAAAGTTATCCTAATGGGATAAAGTGGAACAAGGATACGGTGTATAAATACTACGCCGAATACCAGGGTTGGGATAAAGAAAAAGTTGATTTTAATGTGCTGGAAGCAAGCGATTTTTTTTATACAAATGGCACGTCTTATGATCCGGCATCCATTATGCATTACCCTGTAGAAGCCTGGCAAACATTAGATGGGTATACTGTAGGTTATAACAATGACCTGTCTGAAGGGGATAAAAAAATAATAGCAGCTTTGTATCCTAAGGGTCAAAAGGTATCAAAGCTTGCGGTACCTAAAATTAAAATTACCAATATTGGTTATGGGGATGTAAAGATGGATAATGTAAAAAAGGGGATTTTGATTTACCCGTCTTTTGATATCAGTACCAGCGCTGTTTTAGGATCTGTATATTTTGTAGCCAGATTAACCACCGAAGATGGTGAATATTATATTCCAACAGTAAATGAAAATTATAGCTGGAACAAAATGGCTGCAACATATATAAAAATGAAGCTGCTACCAAGTTCAAAAACAAGCTATAATAAAAGCGGCCAAAAAAATCTTGAACTATTTTTCCCATTCAAAGAAATGCCGGATCTAGAGGGGAAAAAAGTAAAAATTCAATTTTCGGTGTATCAGGATGATGTGGTGAACAACAGGTATCAAAAACTAACTTTTAATTTCTTGTCATCTCCTTTAACAGTACCTAAATAGACGCCAGGTATTAAATAAATAAGAATAAAAGATTTCAACAACCGATCGGCCGTGCTTTTTAAAGTGCGGCCGATTTTAATTTTGCTTTTTATGTGTTGCCAGCACCATTCTTAACTCGCCGTAACTGATATTTTTAGGCAAATTATCAATTAATGTTTTATGGCTTAGTAAGCCATGTTTAGCAACAGCCTCTTTAACGAATTTTTGTTTTTCTTTACTAACCAATTCGTTGATTTCAATTTCTCCGGTTCCTACAAAATAAGCCAGATGCCCCTCAATGGTGCTGGATGTAAAATTTCTTTCTTGGGCAATTGCCGCAATATCTTTTCCGGATTTATATAAATTAAATGACACCGTTTTGGTATCTACCTTTGGTTCTGTTGTCCTTGGTTTTTTTTCTCTTTTCGGGTTGCCTAATTGGGCGTTCATATTTGTTTCCAGGTTGTACCTGTCACAAAAACTATCTACAGCTTCCAGAATTTCGTCTCCATATTTTTCAGCTTTTGCTTTTCCGAAACCACTGATCAGCGTCAGGTCTTTTTTTGTGCGGGGCAGGTAAGTACTTATTTCCTTTAAAGAAACCTGGTTAGCCACCATGTAAATGGGTTGTCCGGTTTCGGAGCAAATCATATTACGCCAACGCTTAAGCGTATCATATAATTCGGCATTTGATGTCTCTGATTTTTCCTCTGTTGTATCAACGGCATAACAGGTTATATTAAAACGGGGCATTACATATTTTAGCTTGTGGTGTAAAAAACCGGTTACCGAAAACGGTTGTTTACAATAGTGTAAAAAGAAATTGCAATTGTACAACGCCAACGACAGGTCATACAGTTTTTCATTTATGGCTGTTGCGGCGTCTTTATGTTCTGTAATCAGAGGATGTGCTTGTACTGTACTTATTAATTTTTCAAGTTTTGGAATAAAATGATTGGCGGCGTCTGAAATTCTTTTTTGAAGACTGGCGTTATTTTCTATAATGGGGTCGGCTTTCATTAGATGTGCAATATGCCCGATGAATTTTAGGCCCACTACTTTTTCTGCATCAAGCTGTAGTTTAAAATTTTCTAACCAGCCATTTGCTGCCGTGTTTAATTTATTCAGATGTTGATGAATGTGAAAGCTAAGCTGATCAATTGCAGCGGAGATCTCTGTAAAAGAAAAAATATCTTCCAGTAATTGTTGTGTAAATAGTTGTCTGGCGCCCGCAAAACGGTCTGCCAAAGAACCTTTATAAGCAAGAGACTGTTGTCCCTTAATCACATTTATATTACTATGAATTGCCGTTGGAGGAATTTTGCTCAGTAAAACTATCCCCGCCAAACAGGTACACCGACTTAAAGCCACATAAACCTGTCCGCTACTGAAAGCTGCCCCTGCATCAATCATCACTTTTTCAAATGTTAATCCCTGGCTTTTGTGAATAGTTATTGCCCAGGCAAGGCGTAAAGGATACTGGGTAAATGTACCCAATGTTTCCTGTACCAGTTTTCCATCAGCACGGTTTAGTGAGTAGCGGCTGTTTTCCCAGGTTTCCATGCCTACTTCTATTTCTGTACCATCACAATCCACTTTAATTTTATCTTTTGAAAGCGAATTGATCACACCAATCTTACCATTATAATATCTTTTTTGAATCACATCGTTTTTTAAAAACATGACCTGAGCTCCTACTTTTAAGCTCAATTCAAATTCTACGGGATACATATTTTCCGGAAACTCATCTTCTATAATGGCCTGATAAGAAAAACCGGCTGTATGTAATTTATATAATTCCTTTTGATTAATTTGATCAGCCTGGTTGTTGTGCGAAGTAAGCGTTATATATTTCTCATCAGCCGGGGGGTGGAAATGTGGATCAAAGCGTAAGTGGAGATCTTCAAAATCATCAGCCTCCATGTGATTATTGCGCACTTTATTTAAAAGGTTTACAAAGCTTTCTTCTTTTTGGCGGTAAATCTTATTTAATTCAATTAATAAGGGAGACTGTTCTTTTATAGCCAGGCTGTCGAAAAAGAAAGGCGACTCGTAATAGTCATTTAAAATACCCCACTCTTGGTTTTGTGCAACGGGGGGTAACTGGTGCAGATCACCTATGCACAATAATTGTACGCCGCCAAATGGCAAATGATAGACTTTTCTTACGTTTTTAAGAATGGTATCAATAGCGTCCATGATATCGCAGCGAACCATACTGATCTCGTCTATTACCAGCAACTCCATTTTACGTAAAAGTTGTTGCCGCTGTTTGTTGTGTTTTACTTTTGCCAATAACTCTTCTTTGTTATGTTTGGTTGGCAAAAAAGGATGAAAAGGCAATTGAAAT
>CANNJE010000089.1 GCA_947504605.1 Chitinophagaceae bacterium | reverse complement strand
GGATTAAATGTACTAAAATAAATGGAACAGTATTTTTATCATTTTGATGCAGCCAAAAAAATTGCGGATGCTTTTGAAGTGTCTATGGATTATCTCGTGGGGGAAGGTGTCAATGTTTCATTCGATAAAAAAAATCTTAAACGCTTGCAGGATATTGAGAAGCTCGACGATGCTACTAAAGATAAACTCTACTTCGTTATTGATAACATCGTACAAAATTTTAAAGCTAAAAAAGCATATGCTTCGTAAAATATAAAAGCCCCTTACGGGGCTTTGTTGTTATTTTTGTCATTATCATTTTTTTTACAATTGGCTCTCCGCACTTTTTATCTAAAATATTCCCTCCGTCAATACATCCACAGGTTATTCTTTTCGAAAGGTGTTTTTTCTCCATGGGGGGTGATTATTGTAATCATACATCCCTTTAATATCAACTAATACTGGTGCAATTGTCTTAGCACTTATATATTCACTGCAATTTGTTACTGCGTTAATAATATCATCAAAGTCAGAATTAAAATCTTTAGTTTTTAATAACAGTATTTCTTTACCGATTAGAATACATAAATATTTTTTACTGTGAGTCCCTATAATACCAATTTCAAAGAAAGATACTTGCGTACTATAAAATGAATCAATCCTTCTTGAATACAATAAGGTAAAACAAGTTGAATCTTTTCTTGACAAGTCAATTAACCCACTATTATTTTTTAAGAACTTTATAATATCTATTTGATAATTATTCAAAGAGCTATCAAATTGTTGCCCAAAAGATAGATTTGAGTATACAGTCAATATTATTGACACTATAAATTTAATCAACATAAACTATTATTTATTTAGATCTTTCAAAATCTTAAGTGCAACCGCCTCTGGTTTTGTTTCAGTATCATTATTTTCTTTGAACATTTGATTGCGAACACCCAGCGCCAAATTTGCCGGATCGATTGCATGTTGTATCTCATGACCCAAAGTTGCACCTTCAGCTCCATTTAAATCCCCCTTTCTGTATAGTTTAGCATATTCTTTAGACGTTGCGTCTGTACCTTCAGCGCCTCCTCGAACTGTAGCCATTTCGCCTTTTATCTCCGCCTCAAATATTGTTATCGTAGTTCTGGTTACATCAAAAGTTTTAGTTGCTTTATTATAAGTCCCTTCAGGACTCGTGTGCCCTAAAACACCAGGTTTGCTCTTAGTATCGACCACAATCAGATTAGAATACGAAGTTCCTTTAAGTGCATTTAATTGCTTTAAACCCTCTTTGGATTTTGCTAAAGCATTACCAACTCGCATTATATCTGCAGTTGCGTTTTTACTCCATTTCAGAGTTCCATCTTTGTTAACAGTATAGGTAATTGTTTTCTTTTTATCATTAGGGTCTTCTATCGTCATTCCATCTGGGTCAATAAATCTAATTGGATTATCAACTGCGTAATTATAAGGAGACCATTTTCTATACTTTTCTGCAAGAGGGTCTATTACATGCCACCTCCCAATTTGATTATCATACATCCTTGCACCATAATCTAACCACTCTAATCCACTTCCATCAGAGAACTCTTGTCGTTGTTCTTCTTTACCGTTAAATTTTTTTCTATTTTGAGTAATGCCAGCCGCCTTAGACGATATGCCGCTCATGATGAGTCCGAACGGATAATAATGAGTATCCTCTAATATTGGCCCTCTGTTATGCACCACCTGTAAGTTATCAAAGAACACATTGTACTGACTTTCGTTGCTACAATACACGTAAATATAGCCATTTTTTGGTATTGTAATACCGGTAATTGTATGATTTTTAAATGTTCCTGAAGATAAATTTGAAGTCCCCACCATATCAAAACTTCCGGTTACATATTTAAACTGTTCATCTAATATTATCCAGTTAATAGAAGCCCTGGGCATAGTTGAGCTTTGATCTGGCTGATTATTTAACAGATTGGTTACGCTACCCGGAAAACCTGATTGGCCAGCTATTTGCAAACCTGTTATTCCTTTAGGGCTTACCAACGGTGAAGCAACAAACAAATTCATTAATTGTAATACAGTAAGCTGGTTTGTTGGTAAAGAATAACCTGTCCTCGGTTTTATGTGATATGATTTTCCAAAAATATTGATGGCATCGCCTGCCATTACTTTTAATACAATACCCAGGCCAGTTCTATTTGCTACAGTATTGGTAGTAGCATTTAATTGATAAATATTTGCACTATTGGCTGTAGTATTACTATATGGATTATTATTGGTTATGCCGTTATTGTTTTGGTAAGTTGGTATACCTGTGGCTAATGATTGTGCAACGATTTTAGTATTATCAATATTGTAATATTGGCTTTCTACACTTACAGCGGTGCCAGCATTATAGGTTACATTTTCAAAGGTAGTAGCCGGATATATATCCTGTTGTTGTTCTTCCGTTAATACCATTCGTACATTACCCAAATGGTCTTTGAGCATATAATCGTATTGAAAATTTGCTACTGTGCTGCCTACGGCCTCTTTAAACCTTATCCTTCCTTCCTCATGGCCAATAAATTGAAGCCTGTCAACATAATCATCGTTGGGTGTATTAGCTGGTGAGGTGGTTTTACTTTCGTAAACCATGCCGCCAATATAAGTAGTGGTTGTAGTTATGGTTTTGCCTGTAGTGCCATTATCTATTGTTATTTTTTTTATTTTATTCCCTGTGGCATCATAAGTATAAGTGATAGTTCCTTTTACAGCGCCGCCTGTTTTACGTACTGAAATACTTTGCGGAAGGTTTAAATGATTGTACACAATATCTTCGGCAGCAGCAGTGCCAATATCTTTATTCAAATCTTTTTTAAGATTGCCGTTTACATCATAAGTATAGTCAACCGTTGTAGCTGTTTTAACCTGGTTTGGGTGAAGCGGGGAGGTGCGAAAATCTCCCAATTTTGTTTGTGCATCATTTGCAGCATCTATAACATTCAGTAATTTGTTGCTGCCGTTGTAATAATTATAGGCAAGCTGGTCAATGGTAACACTGCCCGTCATTTTCCATCCTTTCTGGTTCATCGTAAGAATGTTTCCATTGGCATCAAAGGTCAGGTTACTTACACTAAAATCAACTCCGGCAGTTTTGTTAAAACTGCTGTTTGTATATTGATTGAAGTCGGCGTCTGTTAACCTGTTGGCTGCATCATATTCAAAATCATATTTACGCTTTTCTCCATCACCCTTGCTTTTCCAAACCATACCTTCTATATTGCCGTTAAATTGTGGATTGGTGTATGTCTGGCTACCTATGATATTGTTATTTGTTTTATCATAGCCCAAATCAAATCCAAAATAATTACTGGCAGCATCTTTTGCATAAAGCCGGTTTACACCCAGCATCCATCCACGGATATTGTAATCGTAATTAAGCGTTTCTAAATTATTATTGCCAAGTGTTTTTTTCTTCAACTGCCCAAGTTGGTCATATTCATTTTGTACAATAAGTTGTTCTGGCTTCGTGACTGTGGTGACAGGGTTAGTGTTAATGATACTATTTACTGTTTTCTTTACATTTAATACCCTGCCTAAATCATCATACTGCATTAGGGTTATTACAATATGATTTTGGGTAATGCTTCCCTGTTTGTCCTGCTTTTGTACAATAACCAATGGCTGGCCTACCCAGGAATATTGAGTGGTAACAATATCGATGCCACCGGTAATGTTTGTACTTTGTGACTGTATTACCCTGCTTTTTTCATCGTAAAAACTTAAAGTATATAAATAAGTATTTGCAGTACCCAACACTTTTATTCTGCTGCCTGTTGGCATTCCTTTAAGCTGTGTTGATGGTGTATTAGCCTGAGGATAAGGCCATACTTGTAATGCTGTTTGAAAATAAGTATTGTAACTAGTATTATAAATTGCAGGTAATGGATTGCCATAACTACTTAGCCATGTATAATTGTCGTAAAAAGTTCGAGTAAGTTCTTCCTCGCTGCTGAGTGTTGGGTATATTGTACTTGTATTTGCGGCTGCTGAATGCTGGGTCCATGTTAATCCACTTGGCCATAAACCAGAAGCAACTGGCCGGTTTAATTCATCATATTGGGTGTACATCCATTTGCCTTGTGCCGCCAAGTTACCATCTTGTGTAAGCACTAACCTGTCCCAGGCATCGTAAACCATACAAACAGGCGCTGCCCCAGGCACTTTCTTTTTTATCATGTGGTTACGGGCATCATATTCGTAACGGAAACATTGTTCATCTAACTGAACTGTGCTTAATTGCCAACTACCTCCTGCCAACTGCTCTACTCCCTTGGGTTGAATTACACAACGCAGATTATTAAGGTCATCGTAAATATAATAGGTACATAACCAGCCTGTATAACCTCTTCCTGTTCCATCGTCTTCTGTTCCGGCAACTGTGGCAATCTGCACTTTCTTTAAAATTACTTTGCCTTCTTTGTCTTTAAATTCTATTACCTGTTTTTTATGTTCATCGGTAGTGATGTTTTTAAACATTTCTCCCGCAGGATAAGTTGTTGTACTTGTATAAGCACCAAACTCCCCCAATGTTATATTATTTGTTACTGTCCAGATTCTCACTGCATCGGTTGCAGTGTTTATAAAATATTGCATTTGCACATTTCTTCTTTGTGCCGGGCCAGGATTGCTTTCACTGCCCACCCAACTGTTGCCAGGTGCATAAGCATCGGTAACCCTATTTAAAGGCGAGGCTTCAAAATTGGTTTTGTTGTAAAAAAATGTTTCGGTTTGTGAACCATATTGGGTAGTCATAAAATCTGCCTGCTGCTGAAAAGGATTTAGTTTAAATGCTCCATCACTAATGAATGTATTACCCGCTGTATTATAAGCAGGGAAAGGCAGGTATTTGTATTGTTCCCTTCCGAATTCATCATACACAAAGGCGCTAACCATATCAGTTGAATTTGTTGATGAGGCCGGGTTAATAGGGTCGGTTTTTAGAGAGCCTCTTTTTATAACTGTCTGTAATGACCTGCCCAGTCCGTCAAAATAAGAAGTACTTTGGATTACATCCCCTACAGGTCTTATTTTCAGTGATGCCGGATCACTTTCAGGTGCACGGGCAGTCCAGTTGCGAACATAATTTACCGTAATATTACCAGGATATTCTTTAGGCGGTGCAATTTGCGCATATGCAGGAATGATAGAGTAAATAGCATAAAAAAGTACAACCGTATTTATTAAACGATTTTTGATTATTTGTCTATCCATTTTATTAAGTTATTTTTTATATTTTGTTTTAAATGGTAAAACCACAGTATTTCCAGTTAGGGGTATCCCACTTATCAGCTTTACATAGCACTTACCATCTGATTTTAAAATCATAGTCCACCTACGGTTTGGTTCCTGAAAATTTACTGACCGCTCACCTAAAGGCCTATAGGTCTGGGTAATTGTTCCCACAAGCATTATCATATTCCAATCAGTGTGGGGTGGAACATGGCGTCTGAGTATAATCTCCATGACTACACTGTCATTTTCAACCCTAAAATAGGAGTTGTATTGACCCCATCCTTCTGCCCTGTTAGGAATAAAATAGGAACTGTCAGCCATGTGAAAATTTGTTATAGGTTCAAATGAATTAATATATCCCGATTGATACTTTTTGAATGAAGAAGCAAAAATCAATACCAATGCTAAAAAAAACAAGAGGTAGCGATTTCTTTTGTTTTTAAACAGTGTTTTAGATTTCATATATTCTATTATTTTAAATTTATAAAGAGTATGTTCCCGATATATAAAGTGGTACATTTCCAACACTGCCCGACAACATCACATCCCCGTTTGTTGCTATTGTTATCATCCCACCACTTCCACCTGAACTGAAACTAATATTCCTGTTAGCAGAGGGAATAAACAAGAGACCACTTAATGTACCTATCCGCAAACCACTACCTCCACCGGGAGGATTTTTTGTAATAATTAAAGAAAAATTTACTGAGCCTGTTCCAGTTAATGCAAAATCGGAATAAACACAACCGAATCCGCAACAGGATGTATATGACCAGTAAGGATAACATACCGCTGTGCTGTTTACATAAGCCTGCCCGTTTGCAGCAATATCATTCAGTGCTTTTTGATCAGCATCAAGCTGGTTTATAAAAGAACCGAATTTGTCTGCCAGTACAATATAGGTAGCTCCTCCCGCGTATCCAGGTTGGCAATTTGTTTTATTAAATGCCTGCGATTTTTCAACATTTCGGTATGGGAAGAATACAACATCTTTATATTTATACTCGTTCTGACTTAGTATTTTATTATTGTTGTCCCGCACTCTTGCCAACCTGCCCATCGCATCATACTCATAAAAAATATTTAACCCATTTGGATCTTTTACCTGCTTTACTCCCCAATCAGATTTTGAATCATACAAGTAGGTGGTTACATGTGAGGAAGGAAGTTGTGTCCTTAATTTATCTACCTCTGCAAGTAATTGAGCATCTCCTTGTGATGGATAATTCAATACCTGTTGATTGATTATTGGCTGAATTGTTGCATAATCACTACCAATAACTTTTGCTACTGGTCTTGATTTAAAATAACTCCACACAAAAGAATTCTTCACCTCGTCTGTATTTTGCAGTTCAAGAATATTCCCATATTCATCATACCTGTTAAATTGCATAGATACGAATGATGGATTAGTTGCCACTTGTTTGGTGATATTGCTTGGCTTAATTAATATTCCTGTATTGAAAAAATCATAATTGATTTTTTCTTTCCCAATAAGGTTTGCCCCCCGGTAACTTTCAGATTCGATAACCATACCTTTCATATTTCGGCTGATCATTGCATCATAAACTGCCGTACCTGTAAAATGATATGGGTATTTAAAGTTGTTGCTGATAACTGCACCCTTACTATCGTTTTGTATTGTTTGAATTACGTTACCAAACTGATCATATTGATTAGTCGTCTCTGTTATTAGTAACTGGTTTGTCTGACCGACTGAAGGATATATTTTTTTGGTGATTTTTTCAGGTAAAAATTTATAGACATAATATCCATATGCAGTGGCCGTGGTATAGGTTGGAAGAAATGATACGGGGTCTATATAAAATCCATTAATCATTGGCACTTGAAAACCCATTGCCACCTGACCTATATAAGGACAAATTGTTGGGGGAAGCACTGTGGTGCAATATCCTCCAAACTCTTTCCTCAAACTTCGAACAAAATTGGAATCTGCCCCCGCACCAATACGGACATAAGTATATTCAGTTTTTTGCACTAAGTTGTTATTAGCAGAAAAAATATCTTCAGATAGTAACTTTCCTCTCTCAAAACTTCTTGACCGGTAAGGAACTCCTAATTCATAAGGGGTGATATTAGCAATTGCATCGTAATCAACATATCCATTATCGTGGTTGGTAAATTTATACACCTTATATGATCCATCTTTAAATTTTTCCGCAACCTCACTATATCCGCATAATGAACCCGAGTTGGCACTCATAGGCACAATTGCATTAGAAGCATAGAGAGATAAATACATACCGTTTATACTAAGTGAATAATTATAATTACTATAACCGGGTTTACCATCCAAAATACCGCTTGATGGTAATGAACTCAATGGCACAGAAGGGTTATACCCATTCACATAGAAAAACTCTTTTGTATCAGTGTTGCCCAATCCATCTGAATTAGTTATTTTTTTTATTCGCAAACCTCCCGCAATGCCAACTCCTGTCGGTGCATAAGAACGGGTATTCACCATCAGGTATTTCCCATATGCATTGGGTTCATATTCAAATGCAGACTTCCCCCCGGTAGGATAAGTGATTTCAGTAAGTATATCCATTTTGGTACTTGTTTCGTCCTGCACTCTGTTTGTCAGCATATTACCCCCAAACCACAAATACCCTCCATAAGTCGGATCTCTTTTAAGAGGTTTATTATTTGCAAATCCCCAATGATCTGTCAGATCAGTAACATAAGCTGGTGCACCGGCCCCCCAATCATTATACTTAAATGAATAGTCTTGTGATTCCATTCCCTGTTCACTGCCTTTGAAATTCATTGATAAAAGCTTCAGCCGTTCATTAATATTTTCACGGTAGTTAAAGGCCACTCTCTTAAAAGCAGATTTTGCCATATTGTTATTTATATCCCAATTAGAAACAACAAGACTATCCAACTTAAACCATGCAAACTTGTTGCTACTAATGATTCCATCAGCCCAAATGCCATTTTGAACATAGTATGGTACTTCACTCCAGGCCCACATAAAATTGAAATAATCCAGAGGAATACCCTGTGGGGGGGCTAGCTGAGAAGGAAGCCTGCCAAATTCATCTCTGAATACTTCAAAGTATGTACTGGTAGGATATGACAGTTCATTGCTTTTTGAAAATTTAAAATCAACAGTTATTCCACTTGAGGTAGAAATTGATGTTGGATATACAGGCGATGTAATAGTTCCGGAAAGCCCCTTGGCTTGAACACTGGAAGGATAATCACAACGAGATACAAAAAATCTGTTATCGCTTTCGAAATACTGGAAATTACTCTGAAAAGGGCCTCGCACATAGCTAATACTGATTGATCCGGTTTGATCAGGAAATTCAATTGCTGCTAAATACCAACTGGTGGCAATCAGCCATGCCCGGTAATTAAATTGGGGTGGGGTTATGCTGGAAGAATATTCTATAGCATCTGTGCCACCAGTTTTTCCAAAAACATACTTAATACCTGCATCATCAATAAGAGTAAACTTTCCGAATGCTTTTGTATGAAAAAAAGCTGACCCTCCTGGAACGGTATTATGGAAAAAAGGATAAATTATATCGGCTTCATCACAAACAACCCGGAGGTTCTTATTGGATTGTACCCGCCAATTGCCAAGATGATCTAAATAAAACTTGCCTGAGAATCCAAGAAAATTAAAATTGAATTCATCCGGCTCCCTGTCACTCGTTTGTAGTTTACGTTGCTCATTATTATTTCCATTTGCAATTCCCATTGCCAACAGCGTATCGTTTGAACTCCAGTTAAAATTATTTAACCTGTTATGGGTATAGTAATATCCAAAAATATTATCGTAAATATGAATATATTCATTGCTGTTCCATTCGTCAGGCAGTTTATTCATTTTTCGTGTAATTGCACCTCCAAAATTGAGCGACCAATTGGCTCCTACCCATGATGGATGGACATCAGGCTTGAACCCTAGCGCATGATAACTCATAGTAATTGGAAAACTTAACCCTCTTTCCTGAATGGTATATATTGGTATTTCAATATTGGGTAATCCTGTAAAGTAAGATACTGGTACTTCTCCATACAAGCCCAAACTGGCAGCGTTAGGAGTGGCAACTATGGGGCCAGCGGGTCTGCTTTGCGAATAACAAAGTGGATTTATAAAAATCGACAATAATAAAAATATATATTTCATTCTCATTTTTTTAAATTTTCTTGAATCTCATTTCTCATTTAAAACTATAACCTATTCTGAACAATACGGGCTGGCTTACCGGAAAATGCTGCCGGTACAGCATGTCGTACAGTAACTGTATACTTGTACCCTTAAAGAATTTTGTTTTTACGTTTATCTTTTTTGTTAAACCCACTAACCCTGCCTTCTGCCAGTCATTGTAGTATTTTAATTGTGTAATGTTTTTATTTTGTGCATTGTAATTCATTTCAAAACCGCCGGTAATAAAAAGTTGCCATTTCAATTTCCAGTCAATAAAACTTCTTAAACCTATACCTTGATGGCTGATGCTTAATCTTTGTAAACGGCCTATTCCCATCTTATAACTTCCTCCAATGCCAATTACAGATTTATCATTTAATTTATAACCAACACTCAGAGCTATGTCTGCAACAGTTGGCATTAAACTATTATTCCTAGAAAATTGAAAATTGCTCCCAACATCAAGACGCTGTAAAAATGTTTTTGACTTTTGATTATTGGGTTTAAAATCGGGAATATTAGCATCGCTGCTGCTGCCACCCATTTGCATTACTTTATCTTTTAATTTACTTATTTCGACCTGTGCTTGTTGCAAATTTTGACTAAATACCTGCTGCGCATTAGGGCCACCTGATGAAATTTGATTTTGGATTATAGCATTTACACTTACCCTTGTTTGTAAACCTGAAAGGCTTGCCATTGAAGCCGTATTGTTTGGGGAACCAAATAACTGAGCCAGCATACTGTTTTGCTGTACAAAATTTTTGAAGGCAGGTATTTTATCCAGTATTTTATAAGCCAGTTCTTCGGCTTTCTTTTTATCAGTAAATAATTCTTTGTAATTACGCAGGGTTTCTACATAATAATAAGCCTCTTTATCAATCTTAGTCAGGTATTTACTATTGCCGATATATTTTACTGCTTCATTTAGCAGTTGCTGTTTTCGTTCTTTTATAAATGCTTCTACCGCTTCAGTGTTGCTTACATCCAGTTCCAGTTCAGTAAGTTTCTTTTTTGTGGTATTGATTGGTTGAATCAGATTTTTATTCAGCTTATCTTTTTGATCATCTAGGTACTTTATACTGGTGGTTAGCTTATCCCTGTATTCGTTATACTTAGTTTTGTAACCTTCAGTTAGGGCCTTTCCCTCCTGCAGCTTCTTTAATAAACTACTGAAAGTGGTTGCATTGTTACCGAATAATTTCGTGGCGGTTTCAGGGCTTACTTTCTCCAATAATGAGTGTATCTTATTTTCCCATTTACTGAGTTTGATTAATGTTTTTTCAGTTTTGCTAGTAATACGACTGCTGTACTTATCTATTTTGTTTTCAATTTTGCTTATATATTTTGTAGGTATTTTTTGCAAGGCTTCCAGTGTACTATCCAACTGGGCTTCGCAATGATAGGAAGCAATTAGTATTAGTAACAAAATCAAGAGCCGGATAAGAATCATAAGGTAGTTATATTTTAGTATCAGCGAATTCTAATGCAATGATAAAAGCTTTTTTTACAGCAAACAATACCCTATTAGTAGTACTTTTTAAACTTTACATTTGAGTAAAATTCAAATTGCTGGCTTACGTATTTAAACACAAATCAATCGTATTATTACGCAATTATGATGTAGATTTTGCATTTTCAGTATAGTTAAAACAGGAATTTAAGGGAGAGAAATAACTATAACTTTATTCTGCAACAGCCGCCAGAGATAATTGATTTCAAAAGGAGGAGGAAGGAGTACACACTATTCGATCAATTTTTAATAATCTAATATTTGTATTATATCTTGCTCAATTTGGTTAGAACTGGCGGTAGGCATCCCGACTATATTGTTTTCTACAATAATAATTGTTTTAGAAAATAACAGTTCAAAGCCGATCTTAATAGATTGGCTTTTTTATTGCCCCAGAATCAGTTTGATATCTTGTTTAATTTGGTTAGAACTGGTGGTAGGCATCCCGACTATTGTTTTCTAAAATAATAATGGTTTTAGAAAATAACACTTTAAAGCCGATCTTAATAGATCGGCTTTTTTATTGCTGTTTTCTTTGCCGCCGACGGTACTACGCAATCTTAAGGGTACAAGCCACCTCCCGAAAGTTGCCGGTGCTTGGTCTCCTGACCAGCGCCATAACCTGAAGCAGTCTTAACGAAATAATAAAATTATTGCAGTATTCTTTTTAGTACATTTAACTCATCAAATGATCTTTGAATAGTGCAATAATTCATATCCGTTCGGGTTAACGATGGCGGGGATATCTTCCGAGGCGGCAGGAGAATTAAAAAATAAGTACAAATACAACGGAATAGAATTAGACAATGATTTAGAGTTGAACTTATACGAAACTCCTTTGCGTGGTCTTGATGCTCAGACAGG
>CANNJE010000088.1 GCA_947504605.1 Chitinophagaceae bacterium | reverse complement strand
TATTGGACCTCGTGGGGTATACGATGAAGCAAAACGTTTTCAGGAAGCCATCACCATGGCCTATCATACTTTTCATCAGGTAGAAACAAGAATCGTTCGTATTTTTAATACTTATGGTCCAAGGATGCGTCTCAACGACGGCCGTGCATTACCTGCCTTTATCGGTCAGGCTTTGAGAGGGGAAGATCTTACTGTATTTGGAGATGGTAGCCAGACCAGGAGTTTTTGTTATGTAGATGATCTGATTGAAGGTATTTATCGTTTGCTGATGAGTGATTATGCTTATCCTGTAAATGTGGGCAACCCTGATGAGATTTCTTTGAAAGATTTTGCAGAAGAGATTATTAAACTTACCGGAACCAAACAAAAGATTGTTTACAAACCTTTGCCTGTAGATGATCCCAAACAAAGACAGCCAGATATTACTAAAGCAAAACAAATATTAAACTGGGAGCCTAAGGTTAGCAGAGCTGAGGGATTAAAAATTACTTATGAATATTTTAAAAATTTGCCACCGGAAGAATTGAATAAATTACCAAAGGAATTTTATAAGTAAAATTTGAAATTATCGGGCATATAATTTTGCGTTTTAAAAGTAATAACAATTTTCAAAATGATGTATCAGGATTTATTAGATAAGAAAAAGAAATTAGCAGTAATTGGTTTAGGTTATGTAGGCCTTCCCATCGCTCTTGAGTTTGCAAAAAAGATCAAAGTAATTGGGTTTGATATCAATGAGGGACGTGTAAAGATGATGCAGCATAAAATTGATCCTAGTCAGGAACTCGAAAGCACTGCATTTGACGGTTGTGATATAGCATTTACAAGTGATTTGGAGGTTTTAAAAGAGGCCAATTTTTTTATTGTAGCAGTGCCTACTCCCGTTGATGAGTATAATGTGCCTGACCTTGTGCCGGTTCAGCGTGCAAGTGAAACTATTGGTAAGGTTATTAAAAAAGGCGATTACGTTGTGTATGAAAGTACTGTATATCCGGGCTGTACAGAAGAAGATTGTGTTCCTATAATAGAACAATTGTCGGGATTAAAAATGGTAAGTGATTATAAAATTGGGTACTCACCCGAAAGAATAAATCCGGGTGATAAAGAACATACCATTACCAGCATTGTAAAAGTAGTAAGTGGATGTTGTGAGGAGAGTTTGGAAACCATTGCAAAAGTTTATGAGCTAGTTGTAAAAGCAGGTGTTCACAGAGCCTCTTCTATTAAAGTAGCAGAAGCTGCAAAAATTATTGAGAATACACAGCGTGATTTAAATATTGCATTGATGAATGAACTTTCTATCATCTTTGACAAAATGAACATTAATACGTTTGAAGTGCTAGAAGCAGCCGGGACCAAATGGAATTTCTTAAAGTTTCAACCGGGGCTTGTAGGAGGCCATTGTATTGGTGTAGATCCATATTATCTTACCTATAAATCAAAACAATTGGGTTATGATAGCCAGGTAATATTAGCTGGCCGTGCTATAAATGATGGTATGGCAGGGTATGTTGCAAAAAAAGTATTACAACATATTATACAAAACAATGGCAATGTAAAGGATGCTAAAGTGCTGGTGATGGGAGCAACATTTAAAGAAAATGTGAGCGATATAAGAAACAGTAAAGTAGCAGATGTTGTTAAAGAATTAAAATCTTTTTCATTAAAAGTAGATGTTACAGATGCTCATGCCGACAGTGATGAATTGCTTCATGAATATGGATTTGGACTTGTTAAAGACTTGTCTGATAATTATGATGCTGTAATTGTTACGGTGCCTCATAATAGTTATAAAGAACTGGATGACGCCTGGTTTGCTTCTGTTACAAAAGACAAAGCGTTGGTTGCAGATTTAAAGGGGATTTACAGGGGTAAAATAAAAAGCAGGGGCTATTGGAGTTTGTAAAAAACTCAATCGTTAAAATTTAAAATGAAATACAAACCTGTTGGTTTAATCAGGCTTTAATATTTAATATTCTATAATTGATGCAATCATTTCATACAAAAGATATTTCTCAAAACAACTTTTTAATAACTGGAGGAGCCGGTTTTATTGGTGGGCATATTGCTGAATACCTTTTAAAGAATGGTGCAGGCAAAGTACGTGTGCTAGACAATATGGTAAATGGTTTTGAAAAAAATCTTGATGTATTAAGAAAATATTCAGCCTTCGAATTTCTGGAAGGGGACATTAGAAATGAAGCTATCTGCCAAGAGGCATGCACTGGTATTGATTATATAAGTCATCAGGCAGCATTGGGGTCTGTGCCCCGCAGTATTAAAGAGCCGGTATATTTTAATGAAGTGAATGTGGGAGGTTTTGTAAATATGCTCAAAGCAGCAGTAGATAATAATGTAAAACAATTTGTTTATGCATCTTCTTCATCTGTATATGGGGATGAGCCAACATTGCCCAAACAAGAAAACAGGGTGGGTAATTGTTTATCTCCTTACGCAGCTACAAAAAAAACAAATGAACTGTATGCCCAAATATTTGCAGATGTTTATGGATTAAAAATCATGGGATTCAGATATTTTAATATTTTTGGTTCAAGGCAGGATCCTGATGGACCTTATGCAGCAGTGATACCTCTTTTTGTAAAAGGCATTCTTAGCAGAACGCCTGTGTACATTAATGGGGATGGGGAACAAACAAGGGATTTTACTTTTGTAGACAATGCTGTGCAGATAAACATAAAAGGAATGCTTAGCGATCAAGCGGATGCTTTGAAAAAAGTATACAATGTGGCAGTAGGAGAAAAGTTTTCTGTAAATTATTTATACAATGCCTGCAGGGAACAATTGCAAAGCGACTGGCAGGCTACTTATAGGGAACCAAGGGCAGGAGATATCCGGGATTCTTTGGCAGATATTTCCCTTGCTCAAAATTTATTAGATTATCAACCAACTAAAAAATTTGAGAACGGCTTGGCAGAGACCATTGAATTTTTTAAATATATTTATAGTTAATTCCAGTAAAGACCATCAGTTATAAACCAATAACCAATAACCCAAATATGCCTTTTATTAAAACAGATTTTCCTGGACTGCTTATTTTTGAACCAAAAGTATTTGAAGACAGCCGGGGTTATTTTTTTGAGAGTTATAATGAAAATGTTTGTAAAGCCGAAGCTGTTGATATCCATTTTGTACAGGACAATCAGGCGCAATCTTCCTATGGTGTGATTCGTGGATTACATTATCAATTAGATCCCTTTGCACAAACAAAATTTATCAGGGTATTGAGCGGTTCTATACTCGATGTTGTGGTTGATTTGAGAAAGGGTTCCCCTACATATGGAAAAAGTTATAGCATAGAATTATCTGCTCAAAATAAATTACAATTACTGGTGCCAAAGGGATTTGCTCACGGGTATTCTGTTTTAAGTGAAAAATGTGAAGTGTTTTATAAATGCGATACTTTTTATAACAAAGAGGCAGAGGGAGGAGTGATGTTTAATGACCCTTCACTTAACATTGATTGGAAAATTCCGAAGGACAAACAAATCATTTCTGATAAAGATTTGATTCATCCCGTATTTGAAAATTGTAATAATAATTTTGTCTTTACAGCATATTAATTATCATTCGTTGAAAAGTGTAAAAAATATATTGGTTACCGGTGCCAATGGCCAGTTGGGGATGGAGTTTAGGGTTTTGGCAGAAACCTTTTCGGAGTATCGGTTTTTATTTGTTACTAGAGAAGAGCTGCCGATAGATGATATTAATGCTGTTAAAAATTATTTCAGCAAGAATCAGATTGATTGTTGTATTAACTGCGCTGCTTATACAGCAGTAGATAAAGCTGAATCTGAAAAAGAACAAGCCATTGCTATTAATGCAACAGCTGTGGGCAATCTTGCATCTGTTTGTAAGGAATACAAAACTTTGTTTTTTCATTTCTCCACAGATTATGTTTTTAATGGCCAAGCAACTGAGCCATACAAAGAAACAGATCCTACAGATCCAGTAAATTTTTATGGTCAAACAAAACTACAAGGCGAGGCCGTTGCTTTAGAAAACAATGAAGCTGCCATTATCATACGCACTTCTTGGGTATATAGTCGTTATGGTAAGAATTTTGTAAAAACAATGCTGAGATTGATGCAGGAAAAAGAAAGTATTGGAGTAGTGGCAGATCAGTTTGGGTGTCCTACTTATGCTGCAGATCTTGCTTCAGCAGTTATGCAAATTATCGGGAAAGAAAATGTTGAGCCCGGCATTTACCATTACTGTAATGATGCTGTAATTAGCTGGTATGATTTGGCTGTGGCGATTAAAGAAATAAGCAACAGTAACTGTATTGTGAATGCTATTGAAACAGCTGCCTATCCTACACCTGCAGCAAGACCCCATTATTCTGCACTAGATACACACAAAATAAAAGCACAATATTCACTGCAAATTAGCGGATGGAAAGAAAGTTTACAGGAGTGTTTAGTTGGTATGCTTTAATCAGGTATTAATTCTTAATGGTTCTGTGGCCTTTTTTTAATCATGCCAACCTTGGTATCTTTTATAATATTTATTCCCAATCAATAATATTTAATCTTTCATTTTTGTATAAATGAAACGATTTTGAAATAGGATGAGGGGTGCCATTCACTATGCTTGTTAATTCTTGCCTACCTTTGTATTCAAACAACCAATCTATTTTGAATTTATTTTCTCTTACAAGCCGCATTATTATTACCTGTAGCAACCGTTTATCGCCCTGGTTGCAAAAAGAAGTGGAAGAGCTGGGTTTTAAACCTGTGCGTATTTTTAAAACAGGGGTAGAATTGCAGGGTACCATGCAGGATTGTATTCAGCTGAACCTGAACCTGCGTTGTGCCAGCCAGGTATTGTTTTCTATTAAAGAGTTTAAAGCATACAATGCGGATGATTTGTATAAAGTGTTGGTGGTTTTGCCATGGGAAGAATTGATTCCTGCGGATGAATATTTTTCTATCAGCAGTAATGTGAGCAATGAAACCATCAGCAATAATTTATTTGCCAACGTAAAAGTAAAAGATGCTATCGCTGATCGGTTCCGGGAAAAAACAGGCCAACGTCCCAATTCCGGATCTGAGTTAAACGGTGCTGTTATTCATCTTTACTGGAAAGATGAACTGGCTGAAATTTTCTTAGATACCAGTGGCGAGACTTTGTCGAAACATGGGTATAGAAAAATTCCCGGCAAGGCTCCGATGCTGGAATCTTTGGCTGCCGCTACTTTGCTGGCAAGCAGCTGGAACAGGCAATCTGCTTTTGTAAATCCGATGTGTGGTTCGGGTACAATTGCCATTGAAGCGGCAATGATGGCCACCAATAGGAGGCCGGGATTGTATCGCAGTAATTATTCGTTTATGCATGTACTTGGTTACGATGGAGCATTGTATGACATCGCTTACAAACAATTGGAACAACAGGTAACCGAAGCTCCTGCCGGCTTGCGAATCATTGCATCGGATATCAGTGAAGATGCCGTAAACATTACCAAAATAAATGCAGGTATTGCAGGGGTAGAAGATTTAATAGAATTGCAGGTATGTGATTTTGATGACGCTACCGTTCCAGAAGTAGAAGGGGGTGTTGTATATTTTAACCCTGAATATGGCGATAGGCTGGGTGTGGAAGATGAATTGATGGCTACCTATAAACGTATGGGCGATTTTTTAAAGAAAAAATGCAAAGGGTATTATGGTTATATTTTTACCGGCAATTTGGAATTAGGTAAAAAAATAGGGCTTAAACCAAAACGCCGGATCGAATTTTATACCAGTAAAATTGATTGCCGTTTGTTTGAGTATGAGTTGTATGCCGGCAGCAGAGAAGATAAAGCGTAATCAACATAAAAACACTCCGCTATCTGCGGGGTGCCTTATTCGTTATGCTAGCCTTATCATTTTCTTACAACCCCATTTTCTTTTTTAAATTCTCATCAATCGCATCCAGGAATTCTTCGGTGTATAAATAGTGTTCATCATGGTTTACTTTATTGCCATGAATACATACTGCAAGATCTTTGGTCATCTTGCCGCTTTCAACGGTTTCAATACATACTGCTTCCAATGCATTACAAAAATCAATCAGCGGTTGGTTGCTGTCTAATTTACCTCTAAAGGCAAGGCCTCTTGTCCATGCAAAGATGGATGCTATAGGATTGGTTGAAGTTGGTTTGCCTTTCTGGTGTTCTCTGTAGTGACGGGTAACGGTTCCGTGAGCTGCTTCAGCCTCCATAGTCAATCCATCAGGAGTAACCAATACAGATGTCATTAAGCCCAAAGATCCAAAGCCCTGTGCCACCGTATCGCTTTGTACATCACCATCATAGTTCTTACAAGCCCATACAAAATTGCCATTCCATTTTAAAGCACTGGCCACCATGTCATCAATCAGGCGGTGTTCGTAAGTAATACCTGCTTCTGTGTATTGTGCTTTAAATTCATTTTGGTACACTTCTTCAAAAATATCTTTAAAACGACCATCGTATTTTTTTAGGATGGTGTTTTTGGTAGAAAGGTATAATGGCCATTTTTTGCTCAACGCCATATTAAAACAACTGCGGGCAAAACCGTAAATACTTTCGTCTGTATTGTACATTGCCATTGCCACGCCATCACCTTTGTAATTGTACACTTCAAATACCTGCGCTTCTCCACCATTTTCCGGTGTAAAAGTCATGGTTAGTTTTCCTTTTCCTTTTATAACAGTATCGGTTGCACGATATTGATCGCCAAAAGCGTGACGGCCTACGATGATGGGAGCTGTCCAGTTGGTAACCAATCGTGGTACATTTTGCATTACGATGGGCTCACGGAAAACCGTACCGTCTAATATATTGCGGATGGTGCCGTTGGGGCTCTTCCACATTTGTTTAAGGTTAAATTCTTTTACCCTGTCCTCGTCCGGTGTAATAGTTGCACACTTAATACCTACACCGCAGGCCTTGATAGCATTGGCGGCATCAATGGTAACCTGATCGTTGGTTTCGTCCCTGTATTCCATTCCCAGGTCATAATATTGAATGGGTACATCCAGGTAAGGAAGTATCAATTTGTCTTTAATGAATTTCCAGATGATCCTTGTCATCTCATCACCATCCAGTTCTACAACGGGATTGTCTACTTTAATTTTTGCCATATTGTTTGTTGTTTCTAAAAGTTAAAAATAATTCATTAAAAGGAAATTCTACAAACTGCTGCTTTTCTTTAATTGTGCATTTCCTGAAATCATACCCATATTAACGATGATTTCATCGCCAAATTCTGTTGTTTTTAAGAGCGTGGCACCAGTCATCAGGTTATAAAAATCGATGGTTACAGTTTTGCGCATGATGGTAGCTTGCAACGCTGTTGTGATGATGTCTGCAGCTTCTTTCCAGCCAATGTATTCCAACAGCATACAGCCACTTAAAATAACAGAAGATGGATTCATGCTGTTGGTGCCGGCAAATTTGGGTGCAGTACCGTGGGTCGCTTCAAAAACAGCATAACCTGTTTTAAAATTGATATTCGCTCCCGGTGCAATACCTATTCCACCTACTTCTGCTGCCAGTGCATCCGAAATATAATCGCCATTTAAGTTTAGGGTAGCTACTACAGAAAAATCCTGCGGTGCTATCAAAATCTGTTGCAAAAAATTATCTGCAATCATATCTTTTACCAATAATTTACCATCGTGAATGGCTTTGCGTTGTATTTCATTGGCATGTGCTTCGCCAAAATCTTTTTTCAGTTGATCCCATTCATCCCATGTAAAGGTTTTATCTCCATATTCAGTACGGGCCACTTCATATCCCCAGGTTTTAAAACCACCTTCGGTATATTTCATGATATTTCCTTTGTGAACCAGTGTAACAGAAGGCAGATCGTTTTCGAGTGCATGATCAATTGCCGCACGAACCAGGCGCTTGCTTCCTTCGTTGGAAACAGGTTTTACACCATAGCTGGAATCGCCCGGGAAACGGATATTTTTTACACCCATTTCTTCTATCAGAAACTTTTCAAATTTTTGCGCTTCAGGGGTTCCGGCTTTCCACTCTATACCAGCATAAATGTCTTCCGTATTTTCTCTAAAAATAACCATGTCCACCAGCTCGGGATGTACCACAGGAGAAGGAACACCTTTGAACCATTTTACCGGGCGTACACAGGCAAAAAGATCCAGGTCCTGCCTCATGGCCACATTGAGGGAACGGATGCCGCCGCCAATAGGCGTAGTGAGCGGCCCTTTGATGGATACGATATAATCTTTAGCGGTTTGCAGGGTTTCGGCAGGAAGCCATTCGCCTGTTAGTTTAAATGATTTTTCACCGGCCAGCATTTCTTTCCATTCAATTTTTTTGCTGCTGCCGTAAGCTTTTTCTATGGCTGTATTAAATACTTTTTCAGCCACTTTCCAAATTTCGGGCCCAATACCATCCCCTTCAATAAAAGGAATAATGGGGTTGTTGGGAACATTCAGTTTTCCATCCGAACCCATGCTTATTTTTTCTGCCATAATAGTATGTTTAGCCGGCTAAGTACTGCTATTAAACTCCGTTGTGTCACTCACTTCAACACTGGGTAACATTATGGAGCATTTGTATATTTCCGGAATGATTGTAACCTGCTTTAGTGGCGCAAAAGTACGAACTGTAGGCTTTAGTTTTTTATCCTTTAAATAAAAAAGCTTCCTGATTTCAGGAAGCTATGAGTTTAAAATTTGAGCAGGTTTTAAAAATACCTTCTTACTCTAAAACTGCATACAATATTGTAAAGCGTATTTAATGGAGCAGCTCCCCTAAGCGTGCCAGTGAAATTACCGCTGATAAACTGTCCTATTGCTCCATATTCAGAAATACTTACATTGATTGGATTAACCATAGACGTAGAGTCATTGATCATTTGACAGTTGAAATTAATCAAAGCTTGGTTGCTTCCAACTGCAATGCCTTGACCATTAAAATTAAATCCGGTTTGCTGAGATGGGGCAGAAGTTCTATAGGCATAAAAGCTATAGTTTACAATATTTGTTCCTGTTTGAGCAGCATACAATGTTAAACTGTCTACAGGAGCAGAATATGTATAAGGCGTTCCGTTGATACTTAAGTTTAAAAATTGTTGTGTTGTAACACCACAAGCCTGCAGGTTGCCAATTGGATTGTTACCCGTTATTATATTGTGCGTAGATGGTAAACTTTGCTGGCCACCGGTAATATCTTCTGCTATCAATTGAACTGAAGCGCCGGTGTTGTTACATAAGGTAGTGGAAAAATTAAAGACACCCGTATTATTTAGGCCATAACGGTAAAAATGGTTGTCTTTTTTTAATATAATAAAACCATTGCTAACAGGAGTATTGTTGCAGGAAGTTACTGTGCCTGAAACATTGGCGATACCCAGATTGCTGTTAATAACAATGATTCCTAAAGAAATATTATTTGTTGTGGTTGAAAATGGTTGGGTATAGATGGGAGTTCCGCAAGAAAAATTGGTAAATATATCCAGGCGTAACTGCTCATTGTTAGGAACAGCCCCTGCAACATATCCACTTGAATCGGTATAACCACTGGCATAAGAGTTTGCGTTGTTGATCCTTGTTATTTTAGCGTAAGCATAAGGAATAGGGTTGCCATTATTGTCTTTTACAGTACAGTTGAATTGTACGAAATTAGCAGGCACATCGCAATTCCAGAAGGAGAAATGACTAACATCCGCTACATAATTATTGCCCACCTTTAATGCAGTTCCTTCTTCTTTCCATAAACCAATCGCTTCGTCGAAGTACCATAAAGGAATGCTGGAAGGAGCAGTGGCGGTTAATGCTGCCGGTAATGGCAAAGTCAAGTTGGCTTTTTTTCCTGAAGCAATTTGTAATTTTTCGCCAGCACTGCCACTTAGTTCTACAGCGGCCATGCCGTAAGTGATTAGTTGTTTAAAATTGCCTGCAATATCCAATGCTCTTAAGTCGCCAGGCATGATGCGATCCAGATCTGCAGCAGTAGGATTGATCCAGAATGCTGCAATATTTACATTACCAGTATATGCAGCTCCGGTTGCAGCATTCACAACGGCGCTGGCTGGAAGGGTAACTTTTAATCCATTTGAAGTTGTTACAGAACCTCCGCTGCCTGCAGCAAAACTTCCAACAGTTGTTTTAGGAATAAGTTTAATTCTTACAAAAACTGATTTGCCTGCTTCTGCGATATAGGTTCTGATGCCTGGGAAATAACCTGCTGTACTAACTGTTACGGTTGCGGCATTTTTTACTACGGGTTCATTTTTTACTTCAAAATAGCCATACTTATCAGTATTGATGGTTTGTGTGCCCACTTTTACAACAGCACCCATTACAGGAGCATCTGCTTCGTTGGTAACAAAACCAGACACACTAGATGATACTTTTGTTATAAGATCTACAGTTGTGGGGATTGGTATAATTGCTGTATTTCCGTTCTCTTCACTTAACTCCTTTGTACATTTAATAAACAGAAATGCCATTAAAATGGTCGTTAAAAGGAAAAGTGATTTTTTAGAAGGAACAATTTTATTCATTTCTGAAGATTTGGTTAAACGGTAAGTTTATTATTAAAGAACAAGATATATTTTATTTTGCATTTACAAGCAGTTCTTCGGTTTTAAAAGCTAAGGCTGCCGTTTAGCCATGAGGGATCTATAGCAGCATCGTATTTTTTGTAAAAGTTAATGGCGGGTTCGTTCCAGTCGAGCACCTGCCAGGTCATGCCGCTGTATTTTTTATCTTTACATTCTGCAATCAGGCGGTCAAACAGTAAGCCTCCGATTCCATTGCCACGCATTTTTTCTGTAACCAGAATATCTTCCAGGTACATCCTTTGTCCTTTCCAGGTGCTGTATCGGATATAATACAAAGCAAATCCCACAACCAGTCCATCTACTTCTGCTACAAAAGCCCACCAAACAGGATTAGGGCCAAAACCACTTTCTACAAAATGATCAAATGCTACGGTTACTTCTTCAGGTGCTTTTTCATAAACTGCCAACTCGTGAATGAGCTGCATCATTGCTGCACAATCTTCTTTTTCAGCTTTGCGTATAATAGTATTCATGTTAGTAATTTTTGAAATAAAAACCCACGAATTGTGTAACAATCCGTGGGTTAAAAATATTGAAAAGAAATTTATTAATTGTGATCGATCATTGTAAGCGTAATACCATAAGACCCATCTACAAAACGGCCACCTTGTCCAGGAGTTGGCGGCTGCCATTCGCTGTGAAAAAATCTACGATAAACTAGGCCAATATGTTTGGCATATTTTTCCATGCCGTAATTTATTTCAGCATAAGAAGTTGGATCAGTTGGGTTTCCAATTACTTCATCTCTTTGGTCAACTCTTATGGTACTGTCTAAAGTAAAAGTTCCAACTTTAATGGGCATATTTACACTGTCGTAAACATAATCCCAGTCATCCATATATTTAATATCAGAATTGATAGCGTAGGTATCCAAAAAAGAATTGCCTTTCCAGGAATAAAAATCCCTGATGGGCGTTCTGAGTTTGGTAAACCTCATATTGTTTTCTAAAAACTCTAAACCATTGCCTGTGTTCGTAGCCATAAAAGTAGCATCTGAAGCCCATGGATTGCTTGCTGTTTTTCTTATAAAACGAATAATACGGTAAGCAGGTCTGCCAAGGTTGTCGGTTATTTGTGCCTCCACAAGGTATTTTACCTGATAAGTTCTGGTTTCTTTATTGACTCCAAAATTGGTATATACGATTGAGTCTAGCTGGTAAGTGATGTATTTGCCAACAACTAAAGGATTAAAATCATTAATAGTAGCTGTTTGTAAAGTTTCGGTAGATTTTTCGCAGGCATTTAGAGCAAATACCAGAGAAGCGATGATCACAAACAGAAATAATTTTTTCATAAAACCAAGTTACTTTTTTTT